>CALXIJ010000042.1 GCA_944388335.1 uncultured Pygmaiobacter sp. | reverse complement strand
GCTTTTATCTTTTTGTAAATGATCTGACGGCGGTACTTCGGCGCAAATACTATGTGATATTTGCATCTGTATTTGCTATGTGATAAACTCTTTATGTCATCCATTGACAAGAACCTCCTGTGCTTTTACTTGGTTGCCAGACCAGCTTTATTCTAGCACAGGAGGTTCTTTCTCTTCACTAAAGTGTTTTTTATCCACCCCCAGTTGAACTGGGGGTTTTTATCTTGCCTGTTCGGCGCCAAAAAAACACCGCCGCAGGCATTCCTGCGGCGGTGTGGTGCGCCAGGAGGGACTCGAACCCCCGACCTTCTGGTTCGTAGCCAGACACTCTATCCAGCTGAGCTACTGGCGCGTAGTGCGTTATTGATATTAGCATCTTTCTTTTTATTTGTCAATGCCTTTTTGAATTTTTTCGGCTTTTTCCAGCAAAATGCGATCCGCGTCATAGGTGAGCAGCTTCATCGCCTCTCCCACCGGCACAAACCGGGCGATCTGTACCTCTTCCGGCTGGGGGCGGGTCTGTGACGAGAGTGCCTTCGCCCAAAAATAGACGACCTCCTTCATCACCCCACGGCAGGGGGAATAGCTTGTCGTTTCCCGATAGCCCGGCAGGATCTCGATCGGCACCCCAGTCTCCTCCATCACTTCGCGGATTGCGGTCTGATGCTCGGTCTCCGCGCCCTCTACATGCCCCTTGGGAAATGCCCAATGGCCCCCGGCGCGATGTTTGACCATCAGCACCTGCCGCACCCCGTTCTCGGTCAAAAAGCAGAGCGCACCGCAGCTCTTCTCCTGCCTGAGTGCAGTCTGTCCCACTTCCTTGTTTTTCCTCTCCACAGTGGTCTCTCCTTTTTCCCGGCGTCTTTCCAGCACCACCTGCCATCCGGGGCGCCGATTCACCGTTTGTATTTTCCGTCTCAATTTGTTATAATGACAAAGTATCCCCCGGCGAAAGGCCGCGCAGCTCCTCTTCGGGCCAGCGGCTTCGCGCGCCGGGTGGGCATCTCAATCCAAAAGGAGTATCTCCCATGACCCTCAACGCTCTGATTAACCTTATTGGCATTCTCATTATTGTCGTCATCGTGATTGCGATCTTCTACTTTTTGAGCAAAAATCCGTCGGATGACAGCGGCAACTCCCCCGCAAAGCATGCGCGGGAAAACGGCGGCGTCGACCAGACCCTGCGCGCGCTGTCCCGCTACGCCTCTTCCCACGGATTCCAGATCCTGCGCCCTGCCAAGATTACCTCCGGCGGCAAGACCGCTCAGCTGGACGCTGTCCTCGTGACCTATTGCGGGGTCATCGGGGTGCGCTGTCTGGGATATAACGGCGAGGTTTTTGCCAACCCCGGCGAGAGCGAATGGCTGTGGGTTACCGCCGAGGGGCGCCGCCGTTTTCCCGACCCGGTCGCCCAGTGTGCCGCAGATGCGCGGGTTCTGAGAGATCTCTTGATCCGGGAGCCCAAGCTGAAGAACATCCCGGTGGAGTGCCTCGCCGTTTTCACGGATAAGGATGTGCAGCTGTCGATTCCCAAGAGTGTGCCGATCCTGCGCCGCAAAGATCTGATTCCACAGCTTGAGCAGAGCCGTTACCTTGAGGACAAAGGGATTGATGCGGATCGCATCACCGCACTGCTGAAGGGCGCCTGCGAAGGCTAATCCAGAGATCGGGACCTTCCTCCGGTATAAAATATAGTATACCAAAAATGCAGAAAAATGAAAAGGTTTGCACCTTTCGGCGGGCAGCTGTGTGGGCTGCCCGCCACCTTTTTCTCTTTCGGCAAAAAGAAAACCCGCAGCTTGCGCTGCGGGTTTTCTTTTAAGGGGTGTGTTTTGGTGTGAGGAGGAATCATGTACAGAATTCCGGTTGCGGCTTCCGTCCTTCTGTACTGTCTATTATAGGGGCCAGTTACGGCAGTTTTATGAAACAGCTATGAATAAAAAATGAATTCCGCGAAAAGTTTGTGTCAGCCCTGTTTCCCGCCTTTTTGCCCCCAGCACTGCAACGCAGCGTTACTCGTCAACCTCTTCAAACATCTCAGATCCGACCCCGCACACGGGGCAGACCTCGGGGCAGGTCTCCGACTCAAAGACCTCACCGCAGACGGTGCATCTCCATTTCTTCATGTTGTTTTGCCTCCTTTCGCTGCTGTTCTTCCGGTTTTTCTTCCAACCCCTATCATAAGGTGGGATACCGGTGCCTATATTATACAATATTCTGTCAATATGATCTGTTGCTTTTACAACATGAAAGGGATTTTTTCTCTCTTTGTTTCTGGTATGGTTTGGGTGTGAAAATTATGTGATGTCCTTCCCCCAAACTGCCTGCGCGGTTGATTTTTGGGCTATTTTCGTGTAACATATTTGTATCTATGAGAAGAAAAAGGCGATTTTTGTGTCCGGCCTTATTCTATATGAGAAAGGAGTTTTTTCCATGGCTATGATTGCACCCTCTCTGCTCTCCGCGGATTTTGCACATCTGGAAAAAGACTGCCGCACCTGTCTGGACGCCGGGGCGGATTTTTTGCATTTTGACGTAATGGACGGCCATTTTGTCCCCAACATCAGTTTTGGCGCGCCGGTGCTGGCCAGCATCGCAAAAGCGGTGCCCGCTTTTTACGACGTGCACCTGATGCTGATCGACCCGCTGGATTATCTGCCGATGTTTCTCAAAGCCGGCGCCTCGATGATCACCTTTCATCTGGAGTCCAACAGCCCGGTGCAGCAGACCATCGACGCAATCCACGCCGGCGGTGCAAAGGCGGGCATTGTGATTAAGCCCGCAACCCCCGCCACGGACGCCTTTGCCTATCTGGACAAGGTGGAGATGGTCTTGGTCATGAGCGTGGAACCCGGCTTTGGCGGACAGAAGTTCCAGCCTGCGGCCCTCGAAAAACTCTCCGCGCTGCGGGAACAAGCGAAAAAAATCGGCCGCTCGGACCTGTTGATTGAGGTGGACGGCGGTGTGGACCGCACCACGGCGCCCCTCTGCGTCAAGGCCGGCGCCAATGTATTGGTTGCCGGTTCCGCTGTCTTCGGCGCTGCGGATCCCGCCGCCGAGATCGCCTTCTTCAAGGGGCTGTAACCGCATTTCGATGACCGCATCTTCTTTTAAAGCGGCGGTTCTTTTTGCCGTGTCCTTGATCGGTCAAATTCCCTTTGGACCGGTTTTCATCCGGTTCTGGCGCTCTGCGCCGGAAAGGTTTTTTGTATGAAAAAAGATCACAACAAGGCCTCCTTGCGCCATCCGGACTTTGCTCAGAACTGCGATTTTTTGTTCGGGCTCTTTCCGTTGGCATTTATGGCCGTCTATCTCTACGGGCTGCGCCCCGCATTGATGCTGGCAGTCAGTCTGCTGACCGCCGTCATCTGTGACTTTTTGGCTGCCCGCATGCGGGGGCAGAAATATGACTCCAGCGAGAATTCCTCTCTGGTCTTTGCCGCGGCATTCACCCTGATGCTGCCCGCAACCGCCGGCTATTACATTGTCGTCGCCGGTGTGGCGGTCGCGGTGCTGATCGGCAAGCACGCATTCGGCGGTGCAGGCAGTTATCCGTTCCAGCCTGCGGCCCTCGCCTATGCCGCAGTCACGGTCAGCTGGCCGGATCAGATTTTTTTGTACCCCGCGCCCTTTTCCCAGATCTCCCTCTTCGGGGGAGCGGCCTCTTCGGTATCGGAATCCACTGCCCATATCCTTCAGGCAGGAGGCGTGCCGAATATCCCCTCGCTGGATCTGATCTTAGGCAACTATGCCGGTCCGATGGGAACGACCTTTTGTCTGGTAATCGCCGCAGTGGCGATCTATCTGCTGCTCAAACGCCGGATCAGCTTTTCACTCGCGGGTTCCTTCCTGATGACCTGCGCGGTGATCAGCGTCTGTTTCCCGCGGGTTTCCACGGCTTCACGGCTCGATCTGCTGAAGTACGAGATGCTCAGCGGCGCGATTATCTATGCTGCCGTCTTTTTGCTCTGCGACCCGGTCACTGCGCCGAAAAACCGCCTTGCCCGGATTGCTTACGGCATTCTGACCGGTTTCCTCACCATGATGTTCCGGTATTATGGTTCTTATGAATTGGGCGTCTGCTTTGCCCTGCTGCTGGCCAACGCGTTCAGCGGCTATCTCGACCGGCTGTGCAGCCGGATCACCTTCGAGAGGAGGTCCCGCCCGGTATGAAGCAAGAACGCAGTCTTTATTATGCGGAAAACATGGACCGGCTGATGGTCCGGGACCGCTTTTTCTTCAACAATCCCGTCTTTATGCAGGGATTGGGGCTGGCGCCGATTGTCGTCGCCGCGACCAACCTGCATAACGCGCTGATTCTGGGGTTCGCGGTGTTGCTTCTGCTCACCCCCACCCGGATCATCGCCGCGCTCGCTTCTCGGCGCAATCCGTTCCGGTTCCGGGGCATCACCTATGCCTTGACCGCTTCGGTTTTGTATATCGGGGTGTGGTTTGCCTGCAACCGGTTGTTTGGGGTTGAAATCCAGTCGGTCGGTCTCTATCTGCCGCTGCTGGTGGTGGAGCCCATCATCATCAAGCGGTATGAACGGCCGCAGCGGGAGAGACTCTCCACCGCGCTGCGCAAAGGGCTGCTCACTACAGCCGGCTTCCTGCTGGCGCTATTTCTGGTCGCTGCCCTGCGGGAACTGCTCGGTGCGGGCACCCTGCTGGGACATTCGGTGGGGATCCGGCCGGCACTGCCGATGGCGCAGCTCACCTGCGGCGGCTTTATCCTGATCGGTATCCTCGCCGCCCTGTGGCGGTGGATGCGCAACCTCTTTAAACGAATTGTGAGCATGGAGGCGAACGCAAAATGACAGTACTCAGACCTCTGCTCACCTTTTTCCTCTATGCCATCCTCGCCGTTGCCGCTCAAAATGCCATCTTCACCCGTGCATTGGGCGTCTCCCGTCTGGTCAAGATGGTGGAGGACGGCTCGGTGGAACTGCTCAAATTTGGGCTTTTGCTCACCCTGATCCAGCTGCTCAGCAGCGTGCCGGGCTATTACGCAAATCGGCTGCTGATGGGCTCCTCCTTTGCCTATAAAGCGGCCTTCCAGCCGGTCGTGCTGGTGCTGTGCAGCATCTTGGCCTTTTTTATTGTGCTGCTCGGGATCGTTCTGCTCGGGGGCAAGATCGCCGCAAAGGATTATGTCGAGCTGCTGCCGATTGCCACCTTTAACTGCTGCGTTCTCGGCACCCTGCTGCTGACCACAACCGGCGGTTACACCCTGCTGCAGACCCTTGCCTTCTCGCTGGGCAGTTCGGTGGGATATGTGCTGGCGGTGCTGGTGGTCAACGAGGGACAGCGCAAGATTCAAAGCCGCAGCCTGCCCGCTGCGTTCCGCGGTCTGCCGATCACCTTGATCTATATTGGAATTCTGGCCTTGGCTATTTATGGTTTCACCGGCCACACGCCTGCTATCTGAGCTGCTTTTGTTATAAGGGGGCCATCTTTTGAAAAGGAATAAGCCTGTAAAAATTAAGCGGTACCGGCGCAGCTTTTCCGGGTCCGGGGATCGCAACAATCTGCTGCGCCGCATTCTGCTGTGGGTATTGATTCTCGCGGCCATCTTCGGGGTCGGCTGGCTGATCGCGAAACCGGGACTGGATTTGGCATCGTCGCTCTGGTACAGCTATAAAAACCGGGGCGAGAGCTCCTCGGTCTCTGTGCCCGGAGATAGCTCTTCGGTGTCTCAGAGCACATCCGAACCCACTGCCACCCCGACGCCGGAAGCGACCGACAATCTGTCGGGCAACTGGGCGCAGGTCTCGATCTCGTCGGTTGACACCGCTGAAAAAGCGACGGCTTTTGCGGAACAGCTGGCACAGCAAGGGGTGCGGTATGCTGTGCTGACCCTCAAGGATGACCGCGGGTATGTCTATTACAATTCGCAGGTTTCGCTGGCCTCCAGTGCAATCTCCTCCACCGTTGTCGACGCCGCCTCGATCGCGAAGGCGTTCCAAGATGCCGGTGTGACCCCGGTGGCCGGGATCTGTGCCTTTAAGGATACTCTGGCCCCCTATGCGGATCGCTCCGCTGCCGTCAAATACGGCAATCAGGACATCACCTGGTTGGACTCCTCGGCCGAGCTTGGCGGCAAGCCTTGGCTGAACCCGAACGCCGCCTCTGCGCAGCAGTATATTGCCGATCTGATCGCCGAGGTGCGGGACCTTGGCTTTGAGACGGTGTTGATCCAGAATCTGCAGTTCCCCGAGGGCAACGGTCTTGATCTGGCCGGTTACGGTGAGATGACCCTTTCCCGTCAGGAACTGCTGGCACAGCTCGGCCGCAGATATGAGGCGATCGAGGGGGTCGAGGTCTGGTTCGAGTTCCCGGCTGCCGCCATCTCGGGCCAATCGGTTGAGAGTTACGGCGCAAGTCCTGCGTCCTTCGGTCTGCAGCATGTCATCGTGCGGATGGACAGCACAAGCACAACAAATGAAGCAGGGGAGGCCGTCACCACTGCGCCGGCCACCGATGCCGCTGCACTGACTGCATTGATCGATCCGCTCACCTCTGGGGGGAGCAGCGCCGTCGCGCTGCGGGCCTTTGGCCTTTCAAGCGATCAGCTGACCGCCGCTTCTCAGACCGCGCAGCAGGCCGGGTTTGATGGCATCTTCATCGCCCCCTGAGCCGGAATCATCAATTTTGAGGAGGCAAATGCGGGATGTTTGTTCGGGGTGCAAAACAGGAGGATGCACAGGCGCTTTATACCCTGTGCTGTGAACAGGCTGCCCACGCTCTGCCGCGGGAAATTTTTGAAGCCGTCTTTTCCGGTTTGCTGCGGGACAGCCGGCGCCGGCTATCGGTCGCGCTGGAGGATGGCCACATTGTCGGGTATGCGGATCTTCAGCTGAATTTGACCTTGGCGCGGTGCGAAATGATTGCTGTTCTCTTAGACTTTTATGTCAGTGAGCCGATGCGGGGCAGGGGAATCGGCACCGGGCTGATGATCTCGCTGGCAAGGCAGGCGCAATCTATCGGCTGTACCGGGTTGGAGGCCGGCTGTCAGCGGGTTAATGTCCGCGGACAGGAGTTTCTGGAGCGCCATGGGTTTGTGCGCAGCCAGCATCTGTTCTCCCGCTGCCTGCATCCGTCGCGGCAGATGGGGAACAGCCCCGATGAAAAAAGCAGATAGAAAGAGCGGGCGGGAATCTCAAATGAGATTCCCGCCCGCTCTTTTTCTTGCTGCTCTGAGGGAGAGAAAGCCGGGGCTTCCCCCTTCTCTTTTTCCCATCAGCCCTTTGCTCACAGCCGGAATTTCCGCTTTTTCCGACTGCCGGAAGAGCGGCGCGCTGTCTGTGGGATGGGCTGCTTTTGCCGCGAAGTCCCCGCAGCGGCACGCCGCTGAGCCAGCATCCGCGCCTTCCTTCTTCGCCGCTTTCGCAGTGCAGAGATCCTCAGCAACACCACAATTACGAACAGCAGCACTACCACGCCCGCACAGATCAACAAAAGGGGAAGTATGCCGCTCTGCTCCTCCTGCGGCTGGGCCGCAACCGGTACCTCTTCTTGCGCGGGAATAATCAGGCTGACCGTCTCACTGGTACAGGTCACCCCGTCGACCACCGCGTAAAAGGCATACCAATAGGTCTCTCCCGCCTGCGGTGTGACGCCATAATCCTCCAGTCGATAACTGACCGAAAAACCGCGGCTGTCATTGGCTTGATTGTATTCCTCTCCCACCGCCTCACTGGCCAGTTCGGTGAGTGTCTCCTCCCCCTGCCCGAAGAGCAGCCCTACCTGAGAAACCGTATAATCCGCGCCCTTCCAGACACGGGCGCGCAGGGTTGTCCCCTCCGAAGTGAGGGACGGACTCATCGGGTAGGCCGCCGCACCGAGATACTCAAACGGTTCCCCACTATAAGCATACTGGTTGCATTTGATGTAATCCCGCCCACTGGAGTGGGTCTCTTCATAAGTACTGGCGAGAAAATACCATTCACCGTCCACCGTGTTGCCGGTCTCCAAGACCAGCGGCTCTCCGTCGGTGACCAGCTCGCCCCACCAGTGGGCAGTCTGGCTGCCGGTGCTTCCCCGGTAGCCGCGCACCAGCTGGACTTGATATCCCAGATGTGCCGCGAGCGCACAGAGCGCGCCGTTGTAGACGTTGCACTGCCCGCCTGCCTCCTCAAAGCAGGAGTACACATAGCTGCCGGTATGATAGCCGTCATAGAGGAGATTGTTGTGGATCCACTCGGTTGCCCAGGCCAGCTTCTCAGCATCGGAAGCGTCAGCCAAACCGGCCTCTGCCAAGACCTCATCCAAAATGGCCGCATCCGCATCGCTGACATAGGCAACCCCGTTCCAAACGTTGAGTGAGCTGACGGTGTAATCGGTGCTGCGGATCTCCTCTGTCCCTGAAAGAGCATCGATAATCTCAAAGGTCCCGGAATTGTCCCTTTTCACTGTTTCCAGACGCCGTGCCAATTCCTCAATCTCCTCCTGCGAGATCGAGATCTCCGCTGGCGTATCCTCCGGGTACTCGGTACTCAGCGCAGCTTGTGCCGGCACCGAGAGAAGCCCCGCTGCAAGGCCGAAAATCAGCAGCAGGGCAAAAAATCTGCGCTTCATAGATTCCCCCTAAAACAGATCAGCTTTTCGGATATAATGCCATCATAATTGAAAAATGTGTCAGACTTTTAACAGTGCGCTTTTTTCTCCCTTTGAGACGAAACAATTCATTTTTTCATATTTTACTAAATTCTGTGTAATCTTGTCAAAATCGGTCGAAAACATATTCCTTTCTTTCGCGCTTTTTTACGTTGTGTTCATGTATTACACAAATTATTTCAACTAATTTCTTTTATTTCGTCTTTTATCACATAAAGCAATGCAAAACTCCGGCAAAACGTCAATAGAAAATCCTGCTCAAATCGGATATAATAAAGACACCGAAAGGAAATAAAGGCAGCCGATACCAAGGCGGCCGCAGCACCTTAACAAAGGGGCTGCTGGCAATGGAAGTCGAGGTAGGATGCCGCAGCAGAGAGAAAGGAGTGACTCCGGTGCACACGTTTGAACGCAGCGACCACGGGGAGCCCGGCCATTTCTTCTGCAGGGCGGCAGCATAGTTCAGGCAGGCGTGATTTTATAGTTTATGAAAACGAAAGGCGCCTTCCGAACAAAGCTGTAAGGCAGCACGGGAGTGTCGGCCAACAAACCGCATGAGGCTTGAAGTATCATAAGCCGTTCTGCAGATGCCGGTTTCCAAAATTTTCAGATAGATCAAGTTTGTAGGCTGTTTGGAAACGATTTATTCACCAAAACAAGAGGGTAAAACTCCAATGTTTTAAGATCAGTCCATTTTAAGACAGTCAGTTTTCGCCACATGTTTTCGATGGATTTTCACGAACAACTGCGAAACAGATCTGGAAGATTTTGAAAGGTTTTAGACCAATGATGATGTAAGTAATCAACCGCCCCGCGAAAGCCGGGCGGTTGATTTTTTGTATAATTCGGTTTCCACCGCATTTTGAAATGCTGACAAAAAGGGGCCGGCGTCCGGAAAAAATGTTCCCGGATGCCGGCCCCTCTTCTCTTTTTCGAATCGAATCACACAGGCGCCCTCTCCGCCGCGATCTCCCGCAGCGGATCGTATAGTTCTGCCGAAGCGGCGAGAATATCGCTGTTTTTGGAAAAATCCAGCGCTCCGCCGGCAAAGTCGCTCACTTTGCCGCCGGCCTCCCGCACCAGCAAGGACCCCGCGGCGAAATCCCACGGTTTGAGGTTCCGCTCAAGGTATCCCTCTACCCGTCCGGCCGCTACATAGGCCAGATCCAATGCCGCCGAACCCGACCGCCGCAGATCTCCGCAGCGATCGTAAAGTCGCCCAAAAAGCGCAAAATTGGATTTTGCCAGCTGCCGATCGTAGGGGGAGGTGCCAATCGCGATGATGCTGTCCGCGAGTGGGATTCCGGCGCTGACCCGCATCGGCCTGCCGTTTCGCTGTGCGCCGCAGCCTGCCATAGCGGAGAACATCTCATCCAGAAAGGGGTCAAAGACCGCGCCAAAGACCGGCCGTCCCCCGACCACCAAAGCCAGCGAAATCGCGCTGTGCTGATAGTGGTGCATCAGATTTGCGGTGCCGTCCACCGGATCAAGGATCCAGACCGCACCCGAAAAGTCCGGCGCTGCCGCCGCTTCCTCCCCGAGAAACTGGATCTTTGGCCAGCGGTCGGCCAGTTCCCGCTGCAAAAATTCCTGTACCGCGGTATCACAGTGGGTGACAAAGTTCGCCCGCCCCTTCGCCGAGACATCCGCCAGCAGTGTCTCATCGACAATCAACCGCTTTGCCTGCCGCATCAGCTGCAGCACCTGCCGGCTCTCCTGCTCCGAAAAGTCCATCGCCTGTCCCCGCGCCATCAAAAACGCCCCGCTTTCCGCAAGGCCAACAGCCGGAAGATCGCGGCGATCGTCTTGCCGTCGTTGATCCGCCCATCCAGCGCCATCTGTTCCGCCTCGGCGAGAGGGATGGTCAGGGTGGTCACAAATTCGTCCGGGTCAAGATGCTGCCCTGTCCTGTGCAGTCCCTTGGCCGCATACAGATGGATCACCTCATTGCAATAGCCGCATGTGGGGTAGAAGACCCCGAGTTCGGCGTACTCGTCCGCGGTAACCCCCATCTCTTCCTCCAGCTCCCGCTTTGCCGCGAGAAAGGGATCCTCCCCCTTTTCCAGCTTGCCGGCGGGCAGCTCCAGCAGCTCCTTTTCATAGGCATACCGGAATTGGCGCACAAAGCAGAGCGCCCCCTCCTCGGTAAGCGCCGCCACACAGGCGCCGCCGTGATGGCGGACCACCTCCCGCGTCGCGGTCTTGCCGTTTTCCAGCCGCACCTCGTCAAGGGTCACATGGATGACCCGGCCCTCAAAAACTGTCTGCCTGCTCAGCATCGTCTCCTGATGTTCCGGTTCGCTCATCTTATTTTTCCTCCTACCTCGTTGCAGCCTGTGCCGGCTCGGATGCATCCTGCCGGGGCTGCTGTACCAGACGGCAGAAAACCTTCTCAACCCGGCGCTCCCCGACCTGCAGCACCCGGAAAGAGAGCCCGCCGTAGCTGATCTCAATCTCCTCTCCCTGTCGCGGAATCCTGCCCAGCCGGTTGGTGATCAGCCCGCTGACCGAATCAAAATCCTCGTCCTCATCCCGCTCGGGCGGCTCGAGGTCAAACCATGCAAAGACCTCCTCAAGGTCCGCCGCGCCGTCCGCAATGCAGCCGCCCTCAGCCGGCCGGATCTGCTGCTCCTCCCGGTCAAACTCATCCTCAATATTGCCGACGATCTCCTCGAGGATATCCTCCATCGTGACGATGCCGGCGGTGCCGCCATACTCATCTACGACAACGGCGATCTGGGTCCGCTTTGCCCGAAACTCCACCAGCAGCTCCCGCGCACGGCAGCTCTTCGGCACAAACATTGCCGGGCGGACAAACTGTCGGATCGGCAGCTGACCGCCGGCGGGATCCTCGATCAGCCCGAGCAGATCCTTGACGTGCAGGATCCCGACGATCTCATCCAGATTCCGATGATAGACCGGCAGGCGGGAAAAGCCTTTCTCCCGCGCCTGCGGGATCACCTCACAGACCAGCTGATCGTCCTCCACCGCCTCGACCTCGGTGCGGTGGGTCATGAGCTCCCCGGCCTCAATGTCGTCCAGCTCAAAAACGCCGCTGATCATCTCCCGCTGGTTTTCGTCGATCAGCGCGTCCTCCTCCACATCCTCCACCAGCGAGAGGACGTCCTCCTCGGTTGCGCGGCTGCGCGCGGACAGGCCCGCGGCCCGAAAAATCATCTGCGCCGGCAGCAGGAACGGCCGCCCCAGCACCGCGGCAAACAGCGCCCCCGCGCGGCTTGTCTTTCCGCCCTCGGGCCGGCTGGCCGCGCCCAGCGAGAAGAAGAGGGGATAGAGCACCGCCGCAGCCGCCGCCGCAGCGAGACCCGCCAGCGGAAACCGGCGCAGCCAGCCCGACAGGCAGAACACCGCCCCGCCCAACGCCAGCAAAGAGGCGGTCCCCGCCGCTGCCGAAAGCGCGCTGAGTCCCAGAAGCTGCGCATCCGGGCCGGGCTCCTGCTCATCCGCCGCAAGCGAGCGCCCCAGCGCGCGGGCAAATCCCAGCGAGAGTGCCGTTAAAATAAGAGAGAACATCAGACTTCGACCATCAGGGTCCATGCGGACAAAACTCCTTTTTGATAGCAGATCGCTATTTTTTTCTGATTTTATAGTATTTGGAAACAACTGTCAAACAAGATCTGCCGTCGGAGAGGGAGACGGGCGTTTTTTCCTGTGGATTTCGCCAAGAAAAGACGGTTTTGTTATTTACTTATCAAGTGGAATTTGATAAAATATAGATTGCGAGAGCGCATTCTCTTTGATACGCTATCAATTTTTAGGGAGGAACTAAAAAATGGCAAGAGCTAAAAAGAGTATGGATGGCAATACTGCCGCCGCGCATGTTAGCTATGCGTTTACGGAAGTTGCCAGCATCTACCCCATCACTCCGTCCAGCCCCATGGCCGATCAGGTCGACCAGTGGTCCGCGGCGCACCGGAAGAACATCTTCGGCACCGAGGTCAAGGTCATGGAGATGCAGAGTGAGGCCGGCGCAGCCGGCACAGTGCACGGTTCTCTGGCGGCCGGCGCACTGACCACCACCTACACCGCCTCTCAGGGCCTGCTGCTGATGATCCCCAACATGTACAAGATCGCCGGCGAGCTGCTGCCCTGCGTGTTCCACGTGTCCGCCCGTACCGTGGCGACCCACGCGCTGAACATCTTCGGCGACCACAGCGACGTCTATGCCTGCCGTCAGACCGGCTTTGCAATGCTGGCTGAGTCCAACCCGCAGGAGGTCATGGATCTGGCCGCTGTCGCCCATCTGGCCACCATCAAGGGCCGCGTTCCCTTCATCAACTTCTTCGATGGTTTCCGCACCAGCCACGAGATCCAGAAGATCGAGGTCTGGGACTATGACGACCTGAAGGAAATGGTCGACATGGACGCGGTCGAAGCGTTCCGCAAGCGTGCGCTGAACCCCGAGCGCCCTGTCATGCGCGGCAGCCATGAGAACGGCGATATCTTCTTCCAGCACCGTGAGGCCGCCAACAAATACTACGACGCGCTGCCCGCGATCGTCGAGGAGTACATGGGCAAGGTCAACGCCAAGCTGGGCACCAACTATGATCTGTTCAACTACTACGGCGCACCCGATGCCGAGCGTGTCATCGTCGCGATGGGCTCGATCTGCGACGTCGCCGAGGAGGTCATCGACTATCTGATGGCTGCCGGCGAGAAGGTCGGTCTGGTCAAGGTCCGTCTGTATCGCCCGTTCGTCGCCGAGAAGCTGGTCGAGGCGCTGCCCAAGACCACCAAGAAGATTGCGGTTCTCGACCGCACCAAGGAGCCGGGCGCTCTGGGCGAGCCGCTCTACCTCGACGTCGTCACCGCTCTTGCCCGCTGCGGCGTCTCGATCCCCGTTGTCGGCGGCCGCTATGGTCTGGGTTCCAAGGACACCCCGCCCGCAAGCGTCTTTGCCGTGTATGAGAACCTCAACGCGGACAAGCCGAAGGACAACTTCACCATCGGCATCGTCGATGATGTCACCGGCCACTCCCTCGAGGAGAAGCCCGCGCCCGACACCACCCCCGCCGGCACCATCAGCTGCAAGTTCTGGGGTCTGGGCGGCGACGGCACCGTCGGTGCGAACAAGAACTCCATCAAGATCATCGGCGACCACACCGACAAGTACATTCAGGCTTATTTCCAGTACGACTCCAAGAAGACCGGCGGTGTGACCATCAGCCACCTGCGGTTCGGCGATAAGCCCATCAAGTCCAGCTACTACATCAACAAGGCCGACTTCGTCGCCTGCCACAATCCTTCCTATGTGGTCAAGGGCTTCAAGATGGTCAACGATGTCAAGCCGGGCGGCACCTTCCTGATCAACTGCCAGTGGACCCCGGAGGAGCTGGAGCATCATCTGCCCGCCGAGGCCAAGCGGTATATCGCGAAGAACAACATCCAGCTGTACACCGTCAACGCCATCGACAAGGCGATCGAGATCGGTATGGGCAAGCGCACCAACACCATCCTGCAGTCCGCCTTCTTCTCGCTGGCTAAGATCATGCCCGAAGAGGACGCGATCCGCTTCATGAAGGAAGCTGCTCACAAGTCCTACGCCAAGAAGGGCGAGGCCGTTGTCGAGATGAACTACAAGGCAATCGACGCCGGCGCCACCGCCTATGTCAAGATCGACGTTCCCGCCAGCTGGGCTGACGCCGTGGACAACACCGAGCACAAGGCTCTGGTTGGCCGCGAGGCGCTGGTCAAGCAGGTCAAGGAGATCCTCGAGCCGGTCGACATGATGAACGGCGACAGCCTGCCGGTTTCCGCCTTTGTCGATCACGCAGACGGCACCTACGAGCAGGGCACTTCCGCCTATGAGAAGCGCGGCGTCGCGGTCACCGTCCCCGAGTGGGATCCCGCGAAGTGCATCCAGTGCAACCAGTGCTCCTTTGTCTGCCCGCACGCCACCATCCGCCCGTTCCTGCTGGACGAGGCCGAGGTCAAGGCGGCTACCGCCACCGTCAAGCTGGCGGATGCCAAGGGCAAGGGTCTCGAGGCTTACAAGTTCGCGATGACCATCTCCCCGCTGGACTGCATGGGCTGCGGCTCCTGCGTCAATATCTGCCCGGCTCCCGGCAAGGCCCTCAA
>CALXIJ010000041.1 GCA_944388335.1 uncultured Pygmaiobacter sp. | reverse complement strand
AGCGTTTCCCCTCTGAGCTGATCCCCAAGATGGGCGAGATCGGTATGTTCGGTATTCCCATCGCCGAGGATTACGGCGGTGTCGGCATGGGCACGCTGGAGTATGTCATGGCGGTGGAGGAGGTCTCTAAGGCCTGCGCGAGCACCGGCGTTACCATCTCGGCGCACACCTCCCTGTGCTGCTGGCCGATTGAGCACTTCGGCACCGAGGAGCAGAAGCAGAAATATCTGCCCGACCTTGCAACCGGCGAGAAGCTGGGTGCCTTTGGCCTGACTGAGCCCAATGCCGGTACCGATGCCGCGATGCAGCGCACCGTTGCCGAGGACAAGGGCGACTACTACCTGCTCAACGGCAGCAAGATCTTCATCACCAACGGCGAGGTCGCGGACGTGTATGTCGTCTTTGCGATGACCGATAAGGAAGCCGGCACCCGCGGCATCAGCGCCTTCATCCTCGAGAAGGGCATGGAGGGCTTCTCCTTTGGCAGCCACGAGCGCAAGATGGGTATCAGTGGCAGCAGCACCTGCGAGCTGGTCTTTGAGAACGTCAAGGTTCCCAAGGAGAACCTGCTGGGCGAGCTGGGCAAGGGCTTCAAGATCGCGATGATGACCCTTGACGGCGGCCGTATCGGCATTGCTGCGCAGGCGCTGGGCATTGCGCAGGGCGCGATCGATGAGGCTGTCAAGTATGTCAAGGATCGTGTCCAGTTTGGCCGTCCGATCTCCAAGTTCCAGAACACCCAGTTCACCCTGGCCGACATGCAGACCCGCGTGGATGCAGCTCGGATGCTGGTCTATCGCGCTGCTGCGATGAAGGATGCCGGCGAGAATTATTCCGCAGCCGCGGCCGAGGCGAAGCTGTTTGCCTCTGAGACCGCGAGCGACGTGACCCGCCGTGCGGTCCAGCTGTTCGGCGGCTATGGCTATACCCGCGAGTATCCGGTTGAGCGGATGATGCGCGACGCCAAGATCACCGAAATCTACGAAGGCACTTCCGAGGTGCAGAAGATGGTTATTTCTGCACATATGGGCCTGAAGTAAAATCGGGCCTGCCCCGCCCGCGGCAGGGCATTGTAACGCGGTCGCCCTGCCGCGAGAAGGGGAAAAGAGAAAAATTGCCGGCTTTCGCCGGCAAAAGGAGGTGCCCCCAGTGGGAGAAATCATTTACTCCTTTGCAATCGGCGGGCTTCTGATCCTGATGGGGATATTGCTTCTCGCCGTCCTGCATAAGGAGGAAAAAAGTCTGCTGAGGGAAAAGGAGGATAAGCAATGAATATCTTCCTGTTTGGCGTACTCGGCAGCATTCTGGTCTATCTTATTATCGGCGTACTGGTGGGACGCTCGGTCAAAAACATTAGCGATTACTATGTGACAGGGCGTGATTCCTCCACCCTGATGATTTCCGGGACCCTATTTGCATCTATGCTCTCGGTGACCGGCTTCATGGGGGATCAGGGCTTTTGCTACAGCGGCAACATTACCAACCTTGTGCTGCTGAACGCATTCTGCGGGGCCGGATATGTCTTTGGTCCGCTAATCTTCGGCCGGTTTTTGCGCCGGTCTAAATGCGAGACCATGCCAGAGTATTTCGGCAAGCGGTTCAATGATTTCCGCAACCGCAGGGTTTCCGGTATCATTACGGTAATTTCGATGACAGCGTATCTGCTCAGCTGTATGACCGGTGTGGCGATTTTGATGGCGGAGATGACTGGCTGGTCCTATGAGCTTTGGCTCTTCTTGGGCTGGCTCTGCTTTACCGGCTTTACCTTCTATTCCGGTTCGAAGGGCGATGTTGTCACAGATGCGATGATGTGTATTGTCTTTTTGGTGGCAGCTCTGGTTTCGGCGCCTTATATCTTTAATGCGCAGGGAGGCTTGGGTGAGCTGCTGACCAATTTGATGAACAACCCTGCCACTCCGGAGGGCCTGCTGGATTACCACGGGAATTTGGCTGGTGTCAATGCGTCCGATAACTTCACGGCTACGATGTACGGCGTGATTACCGGCCTGATGTGGATGATTACGGTTTCGGTGTCGCCCTGGCAGGCGGGCCGCAATATGATGGCCCGCAGCGAGCATGTGGTTTTGCGTTCCGGTGCAATCGCTGCGACTCTTACTACGGTTTATCTGCTGTTCCTGAATCTTCAGTCGATTGCCGTGATCAATATTTATCCGAACATGGAGGATCCGCAGAGAGTGCTGGTTTGGGCTTCGCTGAATGTCCTTCCCAAACTGGTCGGCACGCTGTTGCTGGCGGGTATTATGGCAGCGGGATTGTCGTCCGCTTCCACTTTTTTGGCGGTTATGGGCTTTTCTGTCACCAGCGACATCGTCCCGGTGGAGTTTAAAAGCGAAAAGCAGCAGCTGCGTGTCAGCCGTATCGTCATGCTGGTGGTCGGCGTGATCGCGCTGATTCTGGCCTATGTGGGCCTTGGCAGCATGCGGGTAATTGCCTATTTTGCATCCACTATCATTGCGTCCAGCTGGGCGGTTCCCGCCATCGGCGGCATTTTGACGAAAAAGCTTTCCGCAACCGGTGCGCGCTGGTCGATGATTGCGGGATTTTTGGGATATATTGTCCCCAAATTTGCTACCGCGGTCGAACCTTTTGATACAATTTTTGTAAACTTCCTTGACCCCTTCTTTGTCGGACTGTATATCAGCCTGATCTTTGCGATTATCGGATCTAAGCTGCATCCGGCGACACAGGAGGAAATGGATTACCGGGATGGCCTTTTTGTGATCCCCAAGGAGGAAAAAGTACTGAAGGACTACCGGCGCGACAAGGTATATGGATACATCATGATTGTCTCCGGCGTCGCGGTAACAGTGTTCCTGCTGTTTGGGTGGGCGCTGCCGTACAACGGCTTTATCTGATCTTATCTATTTTTGGTTCGGCACGGACACAGCGGCCGTCTTTTGTGGCGGGGCGGCCCCGTGCAAAATAGAAGGAGGGCTTCTGCGGCAAACAAGGCCTTCCCCATTCCCCTCTGGACGATTCTAAATTTTTGTAATTTTAGGAGGAAATCTTTATGGCAAACTCCAAGAGCAATCGGGGCAAGAAGATCCTTACCCTGATTCTGATGATCGTTTCGCTGAATACGATCTATGTTCTGCCTTATCTGTCCTATTCGTACTATACCCCGCTGATGGAGGCCATGAATCTGGTCGGCCGTGAGGCGGACTATGGCCGTCTGCTGAACTTCTACGGTATTGCCAACGTCATCCTGTACCTGCCGGGTGGCTGGGTCGCCGACAAGTTCGATGCCAAGAAGCTTCTGGTTTTCTCGATGATCAGCACCGGCGTCCTTGGCCTGTGGGAGGCAACCTTCCCCAGCTATGAGATGCTGTTTGTGATCTATGTTATGTTTGCGGTTACCACCGTTCTGACCTACTGGTCCTCGTCGATCAAGTGCATCAACATGATTGCTGACTCGGATGAGCAGGGCGGCATGTTTGGTATGCTGGAGGCAGGCCGCGGTATCTGCGGTTTGGCGGTCACCTCCCTGTTCGTCGTCCTCTTCAGTGCGACCGGCAATATGTCGATGGTTGTTGGCAGCTGCGGCGCGATCATGATCCTTGTTGGTATCCTGCTGGCGGTCCTGATGCCCAAGACCAGCCGCGAGGGCGCCACCAACGCGACCCTGATTGACAGCCTGAAGGCTTACGGCAAGGCGTTCAAGGATCCTGCGACTTATCTGCTGGCCGGCATGATCTTCTGCGGAAGCCTGATCGGCGCCTCCCTGTCCTACTTTGGACCGTTCCTCGAGAGAATCTGCGGTGTGGAAACCAACTTCGTCGTCGCTTTCCAGAGCTATAGCAAGACCATCTGCCAGATTGTCGCTGCGTCCCTCGCCGCGATCCTGTCTACCAAGCTGGGCCGTTCCAGCCTGCCGATGATCTATGCCGGCTTTGGTCTGGTGGTTGCCTGCGGCATCCTGTACATCCTGCCCTCCAGCGCGAGCATCATGATTCCGGCAATCCTGCTGATCATCCTGATCACGCTGGGCATGAGCACCTTCCGCGCACTGTACTATGCAACCATCGATGAGAGCGGCTGCCCGAAGAACACCGTCGGCAGTATCATCGGTATTGCTTCGATCCTCGGCTTCCTGCCCGATACCTTCTACACCTCGATGGCTGGCGGCTGGATGGATAAATACGGCGATGCGGGCTTCAAGTATGTCTTCTTGGCCTGCATTGGCGCTGCACTGCTCGGTCTGGTTTGCTCGTTCCTGTCGGACCGCCGTATCCGCAAATACCGCAAGTCTCTGGACGCTGCGAAGTAACCAGCATTGCTGGCTGGAGGGGACGATATAACTCTACAATACCGGGCAGAGAGTGAGCCACATCACTTTATGCCCAAATTGCGGAGCGGGAAAGCGCTCGCTCCGCATTCCAGAAAAAGCGCCGGCAATAGCCGGCGCTTTTTCTTCTATATAACCGGCAGTTTGAGGAGAAAGATAAAAATAGCCGGAACTGTAAGGATGACGGCCCGGAAATAGGGTCCGGATAGAGTAGGAACTATGGTCAGATACGCAGCTTTCTAAGGAACAGAGGGGCGTTTTTCCATGGAGATACTCGGAAGCTGTGCGGGGGGGGTAGGCAGAACCGCCTCAGGTAAGGTTTATTCGCCGAACGTGTAAAACCCGTCTTTTCCAGAAAGCACTATCGCATCATTGAAGCTAAGGCAGACAACAGAAATTTAGATTGAGGTCTTGTCTTGATATAATCGGACAATACGGTTTTAACTTTGAACCGAACTTGGACCAGATCTTCCTTTTCGTGAATAAATCCGGCAGATTATATAAAATGAAAGTTTTCTTTGAAAAAAACTAAAAAGTTTGGAATCCAAACAGTGACAACGGCGGCGGACCGCGTTATAATAAGAACAGGAAAGCCTGCCGGTATTTTCAGAGCGTCCTGAAGGCGGAAAGGATGCGCAATGAGCTAAGGCGGCAGCAAAAGCGGCGACACGGCTTCGGTGCGCACTGCATCGGAGAGGACAAGCAGAAAGGATGAAGCAAAAATGAAATATGATTTTACAAGTATTATGGACCGGCACGGGAAAGATGCAATTGCAGTAGATGGTCTGGGCCTCCGTCCCGGATTTACGCCTGAGCCGCCCAAGGAGGGATTCGACGTGATCCCGATGTGGGTTGCGGATATGAACTTCCCCACGGTTCCCACCATTCCCGAAGAGATGATCCGCCGTGCGCAGCATCCGGCATACGGCTATTTTTCACCGACAAAAGAGTATTTCGACAGCATCATCAAGTGGCAGGAAACCCGCAATGGAGTGACCGGGCTCACTGCGGAGGACATCGGCTATGAGAACGGCGTTCTGGGCGGCGTTGTCAGTGCGCTGAATGTTTTCTGCTCCCGCGGCGACAAGGTACTGATTCACTCTCCGACCCATATCGGCTTTACCAACAGCCTGACGAACAATGGCTACAACATGGTGCTCAGCCCGCTGGTCAAGGATGAGAACGATGTCTGGCGGATGGATTATGCCGACATGGAAGAAAAGCTGTCCAAGGAGAAGATCCATGCCGCTGTTTTCTGCTCGCCGCACAACCCCTGCGGCCGCGTCTGGGAGCGCTGGGAGATTGAAAAGGCGATGGAACTGTTCAAAAAGTACGATGTGATGGTCGTCTCGGACGAGATCTGGTCCGATATCCTGCTCAACGGCC
>CALXIJ010000040.1 GCA_944388335.1 uncultured Pygmaiobacter sp. | reverse complement strand
GAAGGAGCCCGGGAGCCGTCGGCTGTCGTCTCTTCTGCCTCTGGCACAAAACGACGTCGGAGCAAAGCTGCCCTTGCTCCGTCGTGGTCCGGGTAGTGAGGGCTGAACCCACACGGTCGCCCACTGGAACCTAAATCCAGCGCGTCTGCCAATTCCGCCATACCCGCATGATCCATTTTTTGCTGCAAGATCACAGTGTCACAACTGCATTTCAGTTTAGCAGGTTCCGGGCAAGAAGTCAACGCGGGCAAACCCTGCCGGAACCTTGACGGTGTTTTTTTTGAGGATTAAAATGAAAAAAACTGTCGCGGCCCCGGTGAACCCCGGGCGCGGACTGAAAGGAGAAGAACAGGATGACGAGAGAGGAAATTCTCGCACGGGTGGATCACACGCTGCTGCGGCCGGAGGCCCGGTGGGAGGATGTGCGCAAGATCTGCGATGAGGCGCTGGAGTACCACACCGCTTCTATCTGCATCAACCCCTGCTATGTCCGGCAGGCGGCGGAGTATCTGGCAGGCCGGGTGCCGGTCTGCACCGTGATCGGCTTCCCCCTCGGTGCAACCACCACCCGGACCAAGATCGAAGAGACCAAGCAGGCCCTTCTGGACGGCGCCGAGGAGTTTGATATGGTCATCAATATCGGTGCGCTCAAGGCGGGCGATCTGGACTATGTCGAGCAGGAGATCCGCGCGCTCAAGCACACGGTGGGCAACAAGATCCTCAAGGTGATTGTTGAGACCTGCCTGCTCACCCAGCAGGAAAAGGAGGCAATGTGCGAGGTTGTTGTGCGCGCCGGCGCCGACTTTATCAAGACCAGCACCGGATTTTCCACCGGCGGGGCGACCTTCGAGGACATCGCGCTCTTTGCCCGGTGCATCAAGGGGCGCTGCCGCATCAAGGCGGCGGGCGGCATCCGCACCGCGGAGGATATGGAGAAGTTCATCGAACTGGGCGCTGATCGATTGGGCACCAGCAGTGCGATTAAGATCCTCAGCGAGAAAGAATGAGATAGAGAAAGGACACAGGCCGGACAGGGAGAGAAACCCCTGTCCGGTCTTTTTTATGCGGCATTTGGGCGGCACCCCAAAGGACGCCGAAGAGCGAGCCGGCCTACGCCGCATCTTTTTTTCTGAAATGCCATATAAATGGCTGAGGAGAATGCGGCGGATGGGTCGGCAGGCCGGCTGCCCGCCGCCGAGAAAAGGTGCGGGAGAAAAATAGGGGGGACGTGCAATGCTGGGCGCATTGCTGATGACGACGGCGGCAGGTCTGTCCACCGGGATCGGGGGGCTGGTGGTGCTGCTGTGCAAAAGACCGACCGAGAGGATGCTGGCGTTCTCTTTGGGGTTCGCCGGCGGGGTGATGATCACCGTCTCCCTCTCGGATATGCTGCCCCACGCGGTGAGCGGTTACCTCGAGGTGATGGAGCGCCCACAGGCGGCGGGGGCGGCGCTGAGTCTCTTTTTGATGGGGATGGTGATCGCCGCCCTGCTGCGCCGCTGTCTGCCGGAACCGCGTTTGGAAAATCTGGCCCGGCCGCAGGGGGAAAAGAGTGCACAGCGGCTGATACAGGCGGCCAGAAGTGCTGCTGTCACCACCGCGGTGATCCTGATGCATAATCTGCCGGAGGGGATTTTGACCCTTTTTACCGGGTATGCGAGCCCCGACTTCGGATTGGGAATTTCTCTCGCCGTTGCGCTGCACAATATCCCGGAGGGGATTGCCGTCTCGGTGCCGATCTACTACGCGACCGGATCGCGGCTGCGCGGCGCGGCCACGGCGCTGCTCTCGGGATTTGCGGAACCGGCCGGCGCGCTGGCGGCGTTCTTTTTCCTCCGCCGCTGGATCAGCCCGCTCTTTCTCAATGGATTGGTGGCGATCATTGCGGGCATCATGAGCTGTGTGGCGGCCTGCGAGCTGCTGCCGGGCAGCTTTTCCTATGATGCCGACCGCGCGGCGGGGCTGGGATTTGCGGTGGGACTGGTGCTGATGAGCCTCGGGGTCTGCCTGATATAGGCAGGTTGTTTCGGCGGGCCGGATGTGGTAAAATAACAAAAAACAAACGCTCCCCGCTGGCGGCGCTTTACCCTTGCGCCGGCAGCAGGGCTGCAGGGCGGGTGCGCAGGGCGGTCCGCCCGCTTTTTTGAGGAATGGGGGGACAAGCCGATGAAGCGGATTGCAATCCTGACGGCACTGCTGCTGTCGCTCTTGCTGACGGCCTGTTCCTCCCCGCTGGCGGGCAATGTGGAGGAGCTGCTGGAGGCGCCGAAGCTCAGTCAGGACCAGACGCTGGTCGTGGAGGAGCTCAACCGCTATATCGGCGGCAGCGCCAAGCTGCAGTACCCGCGTCAGGGGGAATTTTTATCCCCCTTTGTCTTTAAGGATCTGAATGGAGACGGCGTTCAGGAGGCGCTGGTCTTTTACAGCAGGGAGGCCGCGGGCGCGAAGAGCCAGTATGTCGAGATTGCGCTTTTGGCAAAATCGGACAACAAGTGGGCGGTTCTGTGGAATGAGGAGGGGCTCGGCACCGAGGTGGATTCGGTGCGGTTCGGCTCGATGTACGGCGCCGATGCCTCGACCTTGATCGTCGGATATGCGAACGCGAACCTCGCGGAAAAATACCTTGCGGTTTATCAGTATGAGCGGGAGAGCGGCTGCCTGCAGCGAACCGATCAGCGGCCCTATTACGAATACGCGCTGGCGGATTTTACCGGCAGTGGTACGGATGACCTCGCGGTGCTCTCCCCCGCGCAGAAGGACGAGCCCATGCAGGTCACCCTGCTCACGGTGCAGGAGCAGACGCTGCAGCGGGTGACCTCGGTGCGGCTGGACAGCCTGCTGCAGAGCTGTGCCCAGCTGTGCACCAGCCTGTACGGAGGGGAGTATAGTCTGGTGGTCGATGGGCTGACCTCGGGCGGCACCCTTGCCAGCGAGCAGCTGTACTTTGACCGGGAGAGCGGGCGGCTGGTCAGCTATGGCGACCGGCTCGGGGTCGATCTGCCGACCCTCACCACCCGGGTGGGAACGATGCTGTCCAGCCGGGATGTGGAGGAGGACGGGGCGGTCGAGATCCCTGTGGTGCTGGGCAATGTGTCCGCTTTTTCCACCGAGCAGCGGATGCAGTGGGTGAGCTTTTACGACTTTGCCTCGATTGAGGAGTATCAGAACAACTTCGAAAAGGAAACGGTACAGCCCGGCAGCCAGATTCCCTCGGTCCTGCCGCTGCCGACCGAGCAGCCGGACAGCGGACAGTCCGCGGCTCAGGAGAGCCTCTCCCAGCCGCAGGACAGCGAGCAGCCGACTTCCACACCGCCGGCCGACGGACAGGACGAACCACCGCAGGAGGAGCCGCTGCCGACCAATGAACGGGCATTCGGCCTTGCAGATCTGAGCTATGGCTATTATATGCAGCTGCCGCTGAGCTGGAAAAATCGGGTCACGGTGGAGCGCATCGGCACCCGCAGCTGGTGTCTGGTCGACACGGCCAGTGGGGAGACGCTTCTCGCAGTGCAGATTCTCGGCCCGGATGAGCGGCTGATCAGCAGCGGGCAGAAGTACGGTTTGGCGGAGGACTACACACAGGTCGCCGCGGTGGGGCGCTACCGCATCTTTGTGCGGGTGCGTCCGGACACCGGAATCGACGAGGCGCAGATTCTCGACGGCGTGATGGTTTTGAGCTGATTTTCCCCGGCGGTGTCAAAGCGCGCCGGGCCAAAGATCCGAAAGGAGCTGGCGATATGAGGAAAATTTTGGTTGTCGAAGATGAGGACGCGATCCGGGAGGTCATTGCCCTCAACCTGAGAATGGCGGGATACGATGTGACTGAAGCCGCCAGTGCGGAGCGCGCGCTGGAACTGATGGGATCCGGCGACGGCTTTGATCTGGCGCTGCTGGATGTGATGCTGCCCGGCATGAATGGGTTTTCGCTCTGCGAGACGATCCGCCGCGACTCACAGGAGATCGGGATCATCATCCTGTCGGCTAAAACGCAGGAGAAGGACAAGATCAACGGCCTGTCGATCGGCGCGGATGATTATATCACCAAACCCTTCAGCGTGTCGGAACTGCTGGCCCGGGTGGAGGCACTCTGCCGCCGGGTCACCCGTCAGGCACCGGAGACGCAGGGGGACAGCCGGCTGGTATCCGGGCAGTTTATTCTGGATCAGAAGAGCCGGGTACTCTACAAAAACGGACAGCCGATCGACCTGACACAGGTGGAGTTCCAGATCATGGAGCTGTTTTTCCAGAATCCCGGCGTCGCGCTGGTGCGGGACAAGATCCTCGAGGGGGTCTGGGGTAAGAACTACTACGGCGACGTCAAGATTGTCGACGTCAACATCCGCCGGCTGCGGATGAAGGTGGAGGATGAGCCGAGCAACCCGGTGCACATCGCCACCGTCTGGGGCTACGGCTACCGCTGGAAGCCCTGATTTCCCGGGAAAAGGGAGAGATTGAGATCGCTGCGGAGAGGAGAGGGCAAGGTGGAAAAGAAAAAGCGGGGCGGCTCGATTACCTGGCGCTGGATCCGCGGCAGCCTTCTGCTGACCATCCTCGTGCTGCTGATTGCCGAGAGCGTGTTTGTCTTTTATATCGTCAGCTATTATTACTCCGGTGCGCGCACCGCGATCCTGACCCGGGTGAACACCCTGAACGGGCAGCTCTCAGCGCTGTCGGGGGAGGATGACGCCCGCCGCAACGCCTCGCTGCGTCAGATGGCGGAGGATTTTTCCGAGAAGGACAAGTTCGAATTTATGCTCATCAACACCGCCGGTCGGGTGGTCTCCACCTCCAGCGGTTTTGTGCCGGACTATCTGGGCAGCATGGATGATTTTGAGCAGGCAAAGCGCAGTGCGGACGGCCTTGGCGAGTTTATCGGCACCGACACCGCGGGGGAGCGGATCATGGCGATCACCTGCCTGATCGAGGAGCCCGCCGGCGGGATTATGGCGGTGCGGTTTGTGACCAGCCTCACCCGGATTGACCGCCAGATCGCGCTGCTGGTTTTAATCTCAGCGACGGTCATGCTCGCCATCCTCTTCTTCTCCGCCTTTTCGGGCTTTTACTTTATCCGCTCGATCGTCCTGCCGGTCAACAAGGTGGATCAGGTTGCCAGTCGGATCGCGGACGGGGATTTTGACGCGCGGATCGACAATGTGTATAATGGCGAATTGGGACGGCTGTGCGATACCATCAACCACATGGCGGGCGAGCTGGCAAAGACCGATCAGCTCAAAAATGACTTCATCTCCTCGGTCTCCCACGAGCTGCGCACCCCCTTGACCTCGATCAAGGGATGGGCGGAGACCCTGCAGCGGGCGGACGAGGTGCCGGAGGAAACCCGCAGGAAGGGCCTCGGGATCATCATGGAGGAGACCGACCGGCTCTACACGATGGTGGAGGAGCTGCTGGACTTCTCCCGGATGCAGAACGGCGGCCTGTCTTTGCACACCGAGCTTCTGGATCTCGGAGCGGAGCTGGGGGATGTGCTGCTGATGATGGGTCAGCGCGCCGAGAGCGAGGGGATCCGGTTTGTGTTCCAAGAGCCGGAGACCCCCTGCCCGGTCTTTGCGGACAAAAATCGGATCCGACAGGTGTTCGTCAACCTGCTGGACAATGCGCTCAAATACTCCCCCCGCGGCGGGACGATCCGGGTGGCGCTCTGCCCGGCAGAGGAACTGGCGGTGGTCAGCATCCGGGACGAGGGACCCGGCACCGACCGGGAGGATTTGCAGCATATCAAGACCAAATTTTACAAGGGAAAGGGCGCTGTGCGGGGCAGCGGCATCGGCCTTGCGGTGGTGGATGAGATCATCGCCGCCCACAGCGGGACCTTTGACATCGAGAGCGAACCGGGCAAGGGTACGGCAGTGCGCATCGGGCTGCCGATGAGACAGCCCGAGCCCCAAAAATCTGAAACAGTAGGAGAAAACGGGCCCTCGGGCCCCAAGGAGTAATATGGGCAAAAAACAGACCAAGGAAAAATTCAAGACCTCGATCGGCGGACAGGCACTGATTGAGGGCATTATGATGCGGGGACCCAGCCAGCTCGCGATCGCGGTGCGGGACCCCGCGGGGCAGATCCAGATCGAGACCGAGCCGGTGCGGCGCAACCCGGTGGCGCGGGTGCCGATCCTGCGCGGGGTGGTCAGCTTTGTCGACTCGCTGCTGGTGGGCTACCGGGCGCTGATGCGCTCGGCGGAGATCAGCATGACCGAGGAGGAGCGCGAGGCGGAGGAGAGCAAATTCGACCGCTGGATGCAGGCGCATCTGGGGGAAAAGGGCATGAATGCGATGATGGCGGCAAGCGCCTTTCTCGGCGGGCTGCTGGCCATCGTGCTCTTTATGGTGCTGCCCACCTTCCTGACCGGGCTGATCGACGGCGTACTGCCGCTGGGAGTCTGGCGCGCGGCGGTCGAGGGGGTGCTCAAGCTGGGCCTGTTCATCCTCTATCTCTATCTGGTCTCCCGGGTGAAGGATGTCCACCGGATGTTCCGGTACCACGGCGCGGAGCATAAGACCATTGCGACCTATGAGGCAGGGGAGCCGCTCACCGTCGAAAATGTGCGCCGCAACAGCCGGTTCCATCCCCGCTGCGGCACCAGCTTCCTGCTGCTGGTGATTCTCATCAGCATTCTGGTCTTCAGCCTGATCCCCTGGACGACGACCCTCGGCCGGGTGGCGCTCAAGATCCTGCTGCTGCCGGTGGTGATGGGACTCAGCTATGAGGTCATCAAGTTTGCCGGGCGGCACGACAACCTGCTGACCCGGATCATCTCGGCGCCGGGGCTCTGGCTGCAGCGGCTGACCACCGCCGAGCCGGACGACAGCATGATCGAGGTGGCGATCGCCTCGGTCAAGGCGGTTCTGCCCAAGGAGGGGGAGGACGACCGGTGGTAGTGCAGCAGGGCTATCTCGCCGTCCGCAATGCACTGCGGGAGGCAGGCATCGAGGACGCGGCGTGGGAGGCGGACGCCCTGCTGCGGATGGCCACCGGGAAGGGGCGTCTCGAACAGGATCCTCAGCGCGCGATGGGTGAAGAGGAGCAGGAGCGCCTCGATGCGCTGACCCAAAGGCGCTGTGCGCGGTATCCGCTGCAGTATCTCGCGGGGAGATGGCCCTTTTACGGGATTGAACTCGCGGTGGGCGAAGGGGTGCTGATCCCCCGGCCGGACACCGAGACGGTGGTGGAGCAGGCCCTCTCGATGCTGCGCGGGGTCCCCTCGCCGCGGGTACTGGACCTGTGTGCCGGCAGCGGGGCGATTGGCCTTGCGATCAAGCAGATGCGGCCCGACGCCGTCCTGACTCTGGTCGAGCGGTCGGATGCGGCGCTGCGCTACTGCCGTGAGAACGCGGCGGGCAGGGGACAGGTCGTGCAGGCGGATCTCTTCGGCTACGAAAAGACCCTTGCTCCGCAGAGCGTTGACTGCATCGTCTGCAACCCGCCCTATGTGACCGCCCGGGAGTATGAGACCCTCGAGCCGGAACTCGCCTTTGAGCCGCGGGAGGCGCTGGTCGCCGCGGAGGAGGGACTGGCGTTTTACCGCTATCTGGCGGAGCATTACCGCGCACCGCTGGCGGCGGGCGGGGCGCTGGTCTTAGAGATCGGCGCGACCCAGCGCGCGGCGGTGGAGCGCTTCCTCGGGCAGAACGGCTGGGAGGAGATCGGTGCCGCGCAGGACCTCGGCGGAAAGGATCGCTGCGTCTTTGCCCGCCGGCCGGCGGAAAAAGGCTGAGAGGGCGAAAAAAGCCTTTTAAAAAGCGGTTTTTCCCTTGACAGGGGTGCCGGGGTGTGGTATAGTATATCAGTCAGTAAAGAAGTTGCGCTTGCCGCACTCACCTTGTGTGCCCTCCGGGCGCCGGGTTAACAGAGAGCAGATATGGGCACGGATGCCCGTTTTGTGCAGTCCTGTGGAGTGGTGGCTTTGCGCCCCACTCTTTTTTTGTGCCGCCGCCCGGCGGCGGGCTTTGCGCGCTGCGCAGGGTCAAGGCTGGCAAAGGGGAACCGATACAGATCTGATATTTGGAGGTGTTTTACAATTAGCGGCAAGAAAGAACTCGAGTTGAACGAGCAGATTCGGGACCGGGAGGTCCGCGTGACCGACGCGAGCGGCGCACAGCTGGGGATTATGTCCGCCAGAGAGGCGCTGCAGCTGGCGGCGGAGCGCAACCTCGATCTGGTCAAGATCGCCCCCACCGCGAATCCGCCGGTTTGCCGGATCATGGATTACGGCAAGTATCGCTTCGAGCAGCAGAAGAAGGAAAAAGAAGCGCGCAAAAACCAGCGGGTGGTGGACATCAAGGAGATCCGGCTGTCCCTCAACATCGACACCAACGACTTCAACACCAAGGTCAACCACGCCAAGCGCTTTTTGAAAGAGGGCAACAAGGTCAAGGCCTCGATCCGCTTCCGCGGGCGCGAGATGGCGCACACCGATCTGGGTCAGGAAGTGATGAAGCGGTTTGCGCAGGTGATGTCGGAGTTCGCCGTGATTGAGAAGCAGCCCAAGCTGGAGGGGCGCAGCATGCAGATGTTCCTCGCCCCGCTCCCCAAAGACAAGGCTCAAAAATAAGGAGGAAAATACAATGCCCAAGATGAAAACCCACAGCGGCGCGAAAAAGCGTTTCGCCCTCACCAAGAACGGCAAGGTCAAGCGTGCAAAGGCGTTCCGCAGCCACATCCTGACCAAGAAGAGCACCAAGCGGATGCGCGGCCTGCGCAAGCCCGGCTATGTTGACCGCACCAACGAGGCCAATGTCAAGAAGATGCTGCCCTACGCCTGAGGCAGGCAGAGCCGAATAAAAGAGATTTAACTGGGCGCGGCGGCAGCCGGCGCCACATCACTGTGATAAAGGAGAAATAACTATGGCTCGTATCAAGGGCGCAATGATGACCCGTAAAAGAAGAAAGAAAACCCTGAAGCTGGCCAAGGGCTACTGGGGCAGCAAGTCCAAGCACTTTAAGATGGCCAAGCAGCAGGTCATGAAGAGCGGCAACTATGCGTTTGCCGGCCGCAAGGCGAAAAAGCGCGATTTCCGTCGCCTGTGGATCACCCGGATCAGTGCGGCCTGCCGTGCTCAGGGGATCAACTACTCCAGCTTCATGAACGGCCTCAAGAAATCCGGCATCGATCTCAACCGCAAGATGCTCTCCGAGATGGCGATTCATGACGCCGCCTCCTTCGCGCAGCTGGTCGAGACCGCAAAGGCCGCGAAATAATTAGCCAGACAACGCCCGTATGCAGGGGCAGGGAGCGGACAGGAGGTCTCCTGTTCTCATCCGGCCAACCCGCGCGGGCGTCCGTTTGTTTCTGGGCAAAAATGACAGGAAAAAAGGGAGCGGCCAGCGCCGCCGAGCGGAAATGGGGCGGAGAGAACATCCCCCCATCCGTGGGCGGGGGACAGGGCGGTCCCTCTTTTCTGATACGCGAAAATAGCCCGCGCTGTGGGAAAAAAGAGGAGTGGGGAAGAGATGACAGCCGCAATTACCAGCAGGGAGAACGAGCGGATCAAGTACACCGCAAAGCTGCTGGGCAAGCCCGCCTTTGCCCGCAGTGAGGGACGGTTTGTCGTGCAGGGAGTCAAGCTCTGCCTCGATGCGGCGCAGGCCGGCCTTGCGCCCGAGACGGTCTATTTCACCGAGAAGGCGGCGGCTAAATGGCCCGCGATCGCCCGGCTGGACTGCGAGAAGATCCTCATCAGCGAGTCGGTGTCCGAGAAGCTCTCGGGCCAGAAGAGCCCGCAGGGGGTCTATGCCGTCTGCCCGATGCCTTCCTTCGGGCTGGATGAGATCAATCCCGCCGGGCGGTATCTCGCGCTCGAAGAGGTGCAGGACCCCGCCAATGTGGGGGCGGCGCTGCGCAGTGCGGCGGCGTTCGGTTTTTGCGGCGTGGTGCTGACCTCCGGCTGCGCCGATCCCTTCGGCCAGAAGGCGATGCGCGGGTCGATGGGTGCGGCGTTCAAGCTGCCCATCTTCTGGACACAGGACCTGCCCGGGCTGCTGCGACGCCTGTCAGGGCAGGGGATGGCCACTGTCGCGGCGGCGCTGCGGGGGGCGATTGACCTGCGGGAGTACCGCTATGACGGCGGCGGCCTGATCCTTGCGATCGGCAACGAGGGCAACGGGCTGACCGAGCAGGCGATCGACGCCTGTGCTGCGGTGGTCAAGATTCCGATCCGCGGGATGGAATCCCTCAATGCGGCCGTTGCGGCGGCGGTATTGATGTGGGAACTGGGGGGAAGACTGGATGGATAGGCGGCTGTATTGGCTTTGGCTCGCCGCCGGTCTGGGCTTTGCGCCCCAGCGGCTGCACGGCCTGATGGAAACCTATCAGGAGGTGGAGGAGATCTTCTGCCACCGGATGGAACTGCTGCGCCGCCGACTGGTCTCTCCCGCCCAGCAGCGGGCGCTTGCCGGCAGCCAGCCGCAGGAATTTGCGGGCCGGCTGCAGGAACATCTCGATGCGGGGTATCAGGTCTTGGGGTATGACGACCCGGACTATCCGCCTCCGCTGCGGGAGATCAGCGATCCGCCTGCGGTGCTGTATGTGCAGGGGGATCTCGGATTGATCCGGGATAAACTCGCCATCGGGATGATCGGCACCCGCCGGCCATCGGCCTACGGCATCGAGGCGGCCCAGTTTCTGGGCAGACAGCTCGCCGGTGCCGGGGTCGCGCTGATTTCGGGGCTCGCGGACGGGCTGGACAGCGAGGCACACAAGGCGGCGGTGGCGGCGGGAACCCCCACCGTCGCGGTACTCGGCACCGCGATCGATCGAACCTATCCGGCCCGGAACGAGACGCTGCGGGGCCTGATCGCAAAGAACGGGGCCGTCATCAGCGAATACCCGATCGGCACCGCCGGAAAGGGCAGCTATTTTGTGCTGCGCAACCGGATCATCGCGGGGCTCTCCCGCGGGGTGCTGGTGGTCGAGGCGCGGATGCGCAGCGGCACGATGAGCACCGTGCGGTATGCGCTGGAGAGCGGGCGGGACATCTTCGCGGTGCCCGGCAGCATCTTCAGCCCGCTCAGCGAGGGGGCAAACCATCTGCTGCAGGAGGGCGCGCGTCCGGTGCTGCGGGCAGAGGACCTGTTGGAGGAATACGGTATGGCGCCGCAGGGCGAGGCAGAGCAGGAACCGCAGTGCCCGGCACAGGCAGAACAGGAGCTGCCGCTGAGCGATGCGGCAAAACAGATGCGGGCAGCCCTCACGGTTCACCCGCAGGAGTTCGGTGCGCTGTGCGCTGCGACCGGCCTTGCCGCCGGCGCGGCGATGGCGGCACTGACCGAGCTGGAGCTGGCCGGTCTCTCGGACCAGCTGGCCGGGCGGAGGTTCCGTCTGGCGCAATGAGTGAGATCAAGATCCCTCTGCGGGCAGAGACCCGCGAGGAGAAAACCCCCCGCGGAATGCGGCGGGACAGCCCTTGCAGGAGGGCGAGATTCAACCATCAACGAGGTGCAATATGGCGAAACTGGTCATTGTGGAGTCGCCCGCAAAGGCGAAGACCATTGGAAAATATCTGGGCGACGGCTATGAGGTCATGGCCTCGATGGGCCATGTCCGGGATCTGCCGGCCAGCCAGCTCGGCATCGACGTCGAGCGGGATTACAATCCCCAGTATATCAATATCAAGGGCAAGGAAAAGTTGATCCGGGAGCTCAAGAGCGCGGCCAAGCAGAGCGACGGTGTGCTGCTGGCGACCGACCCGGACCGCGAGGGAGAGGCGATCAGCTGGCATCTGGCGCATCTTTTGGGTCTGGACGTAAACGCGCAGGACCGGGTCACCTTCGGCGAGATCACCAAGAAGGGGGTCACCGAGGGGATGGCCCATCCGCGGGCGATTGATCTGGATCTGGTCAATGCACAGCAGGCCCGCCGGGTGCTGGACCGGCTTGTCGGCTACAAGCTGTCTCCTTTCCTCTGGCGCAAGGTGCGCAGGGGCCTCTCCGCCGGGCGGGTGCAATCGGTCGCGGTGCGGCTGATCGTCGACCGGCAGAAGGAGATCGAAGCCTTTGTCCCGGAGGAGTACTGGAACCTCGACGCCCAGCTCTCGGCGCCCGGCAGCAGCAAGAAGTTTGCCGCCCGCCTCGCCGCCGACGCCGCGGGGGAGAAGATCGAGGTCACCGACAAGGAGCAGGCCGACCGGATCCTCGCCGCGCTGGAGGGCAAGGAGTACCGGGTGACCAAGATCACCCGCGGCAGCCGCAAGAAGTCCCCTGCGCCTCCGTTTATCACCTCGACCTTGCAACAGGAGGCCAGCCGCCGGTTCGGCTTCACCGCCCCCCGCACCATGCGGGCGGCACAGACGCTGTATGAGGGCGTCGACATCGCGGGCATCGGCACCACCGGTCTGATCACCTATATGCGTACCGACAGCCTGCGGCTCTCGGACGAGGCGGTCGCTGGGGCAAAGGCCTTTATCGCCGAGCGGTGGGGCGAAAAGTATGTCAACCGCACCAAACGGACCTACAAGAGCAAGAGCGCGACCGCCGCGCAGGACGCGCATGAGGCGATCCGCCCCTCGAACCCCGCTCTCACCCCCGAAGAGGTGGAGAAGAGCATCAGCGGGGACACGGCAAAGCTCTACCGACTGATCTGGAACCGGTTTACCGCCAGCCAGATGGCCGACACCGTCCACGCGACGATGAATGTTGAGATCACCGCCGGGGACTACCTGTTCAAGGCCAACGGCTACACCGTCACCTTCGACGGCTTCACCGCACTGTATGAGGAGGCCACCGACGAGAAGGAGAAGAAGGAGACCGCGCTGCCGGATCTCGAGGAGGGGATGGTGCTGCGCCTGCGGGACCTCGCGGCGGAGCAGAAGTTCACCCAGCCGCCGGCGCTCTATACCGAGGCCTCCCTCATCAAGGCGCTGGAGGAGAACGGCATCGGCCGTCCGTCCACCTATGCGCCGATCATCACCACCATCATCGACCGCGGCTACGTCGAGCGGGACGGCAAGAAGCTCAAGCCCACCGCCCTCGGCCTGACGGTTAACGGGCTGATGATGGACGAATTTTCCAAGATTGTGGACGTCAAATTCTCCGCCCAGATGGAGAAGAACCTCGATAAGGTCGAGGCGGGCAAGGCCGACTGGGTCAAGACGGTGGACGATTTTTACACCGACTTCGACAAGACCCTCAAAAAGGCCGAGCAGGACCTCGAGGGCAAGAAGATCAAGGTCCCCGACGAGGAGACCGACGAGATCTGCGAGCTGTGCGGCCGCAAGATGGTCATCAAGACCGGCCGCTACGGCAAGTTTTTGGCCTGCCCGGGATTCCCCGAGTGCAAGAATACCCGCCGTCTGGTACAGGCTGCGCCGGGCGCCTGCCCGCTGTGCGGCAGCAGGATCCTGATCCGCAAGACCAAAAAGGGACGGGTCTACTACGGCTGTGAGAAGAACCCGACCTGCGGCTTTATGAGCTGGGACGAGCCGACGGCGGAGAACTGCCCCAAGTGCGGCAAGACCCTCTTCAAGCACGGCGGCAAGAACGGCGAGCTGGTCTGTCTCGCCGAGGGATGCGGCTTTTCCAAGCCGCTGAAGGGTTGATGGGCCCGGTACGGATCATCGGCGCGGGGCTGGCAGGCTGCGAAGCGGCGCTGCTGCTGGCCGACGCCGGGGTGCCGGTGATCCTGTATGAACAAAAACCCCAGCATTTTTCCCCCGCCCACAAGAAGGAGGGCTTTGCCGAGCTGGTCTGCTCCAACTCCCTCAAGGCCGATCGTCTGGACTCTGCCAGCGGCCTGCTGAAGGCCGAGATGCGGTTGCTGGGCAGCCATCTTCTGGATGCGGCCGAGACCGCGCGGGTCGCCGCCGGCGGCGCGCTGGCAGTCGACCGGGATCTCTTCAGCGCTGAGGTCACCCGGATGGTCGAGTCCCACCCGCGGATCGAGGTGCGCAGGGAGGAGGTCCGGGACCTCTCTCTTGCGCGCGAGGGGCTGCTGCTGGTCGCCACCGGTCCGCTGACCGAAGGCGGCCTCGCTGCGGCCATCACTGAAATGACCGGGCAGGACAGCCTCTCCTTCTTCGACGCGGCGGCCCCGATCGTCACCGCCGAGAGTATCGACCGCACCAAGGGCTTTGCCGCTTCCCGCTATGGCCGGGGGAGCGACGACTACCTCAACTGCCCCTTTGACAAGGAGGGGTATGAGGCGTTTTATGCGGCGCTGGTCTCAGCCGAGCGGGCCCAGCTGCACGACGCGGACAAGGTCACGGTCTACGAGGGATGTATGCCGGTCGAGATCATGGCTCGGCGCGGCGCGGACACGCTGCGGTACGGACCGCTGCGCCCGGTCGGGCTGATCAACCCGGCCACCGGCCACCGGCCGTGGGCCAATGTCCAGCTGCGCAGCGAGGACAAGGAGAACAGCCGGTACAATCTGGTCGGTTTCCAGACCAACCTCAAGTGCGGGGAGGAAATGAGGGTTTTCTCGATGATCCCCGGCCTTGAAAACGCCGAGTTTGTCCGTTACGGCTTGATGCACCGCAACAGCTTTCTCAACAGCCCGCAGGTGCTGGCGGAGGATCTCTCTCTCCGGTGCGAGCGCGCGATCTTTTTCGCCGGCCAGATCACCGGGGTCGAGGGGTATATGGAGAGCGCGGCCTGCGGGCTGATCGCGGCCCATCAGATCCTGCGCCGCCTTGCGGGCAAACCGCCGCTGGCGCTGCCGCTCGAGACGATGTGCGGCGCGCTGATGGCGCACCTTTCTAATGCAAACGAGGACTTCCAGCCGATGGGCAGCAATATGGGACTGCTGCCCCCGCTGCCCGAGCGGGTGCGGGACAAGCGGCTGCGGTATCAGCAGATCGCCCTGCGGGCGGTCGACGCGATGAAACATTACCTGCGGGCCGAAGGAATCGCCGCAGAGGAGTAACGTCAAGGGAGGAAACAGCATGAAGGTCATTCTGGACGCGATGGGCGGGGACAACGCCCCGAAGGAGATCCTGCTCGGTGCCGCGGCGGCGGTCAAGGAGCTGGGGGTTGAGATCATCGCGGTGGGGGACGAGCAGAAGATCGCCGCCTGCGCCGCGGAGAACGCGATCCCGATGGAGGGGATCCGGGTGGTACAGGCGGGCGAGACGATCGAGATGTGTGATGACCCCACCTGGGCGATCCGGCACAAAAAGGACTCCTCGATGGTGGTCGCGCTGCGCCTTTTAGCCGCCGGCGAGGGGGACGCGCTGGTCAGCGCGGGTTCCACCGGGGCGCTGCTCACCGGCGCAACCCTGATTGTCAAACGGCTGCCCGGGGTCAAGCGGGCGGCGATCGGCACCATTATCCCCGGCCAGAAGCAGCCCTATCTGCTGCTGGACTCCGGCGCAAATGTCGAGTGCCCGGCCGAGATGCTCAACTGCTTTGGCGTGATGGGCAGCGTGTACATGGAAAAGGTGATGGGCCGCACCCAGCCGAAGGTCGCGCTGGTCAACAACGGCGCGGAGGAGACCAAGGGCACCCCCACCTATGTCGAGGCGCACGGGCTGCTCAAGGCAAATCCTGCGATCCGTTTTGTCGGCAACATCGAGCCGCGGGACGTGCCCACCGGCGAGGCGGATGTGGTGGTCTGCGACGGCTTTACCGGCAACGTCATCCTCAAGCTCACCGAGGGGCTGGCCAAGTTCTTCACCGGGGAGCTGAAAAAGATCTTCAAGCGCAACGCCGCGACGATGTTCGCCGCGCTGATGGTCAAGGGCGGGGTGCAGGAGTTCAAGGCGAAGCTCGACGCGGACGAGTATGGCGGCGCGCCGCTTTTGGGCATCAGCCGGGTGGTCATCAAGGCACACGGCTCCTCCGGCGCAAAGGCGATCAAAAATGCGGTGCGTCAGGCGGTCACCTGCTGTGAAAACGGCATGGTGGACGCGATTCGGGACAACATTCACCGGTAACCGGTTCAGAGAGAAACCGCCCGGAGAGGCGGCAGGGGAATCCCCGGAAAGGAAGGCCTTTCATGGAAGAAAATCTACAGGGGCTCGAGCGGACGCTCGGCCACCGGTTCACCGATATCCGGCTGCTGGTGACCGCGGTGACCCACTCCAGCTTTGCCAACGAGCAGCGGCGGGAGACCGAGTACAACGAGCGGCTGGAGTTTCTCGGCGACTCGGTCCTCTCAATCGTGGTCAGCGAATATCTCTTCACCTCGCCCAAGCATCTGCCGGAGGGAGACCTCACCCGGGTGCGCGCGGCGCTGGTCTGTGAGAACAGCTGCTATGAATTTGCAAAGCAGATCGGCCTCGGGCAGTACCTGCGTCTGGGACGCGGGGAGGAGAACAGCGGCGGCCGCACCCGGGTCTCGCTGCTCGCCGACGCGTTTGAGGCGGTGCTGGGCGCGCTCTATCTCGACGGCGGTCTCGAGACGGTGCGCCGCTTCCTGCTGCCGCTGGTCAAGTCGGAACAGGCGGTGCCGGAGGATTACAAGACCCGTCTGCAGGAGATCATCCAGCAGAACCCCGAGGAGCGGCTGCGGTATGTCGTGACCAGCGAGTCGGGACCCGATCACAACAAGCGGTTCGTCGTCGAGGTGCACCTCAATTCCAACGTCATCGGAACGGGGGAGGGCCACAGCAAGAAGGCCGCCGAGCAGCAGGCCGCGCGGGAGGCGCTGCGGCTGTTCGGGGACAGCACCGAGGACATCCCGCTGTGAGACAGCGCCGCCTGCCCTTCTTCATCCCGCACGAGGGATGCCCGCACCGGTGCAGCTTCTGCGACCAGAGGGCCATCTCGGGCGCTCAGCGCCCGCCCACGCCGCAACAGATCACCGCGCAGTGCGAGGCGCTGCTGCCCGCGTCCGGCGCGGGGGCGGATTTTGAGATCGCCTTTTTCGGCGGCAGCTTTACCGCGATCCCCCGCGGGCAGATGATCGCGTTTCTCGAGGCGGCGCAGCCGTTTCTCGACGCAGGGCGGGCAGCGGGCATCCGCATTTCCACCCGGCCGGATGCGATTGACCCCGAGATCCTCGCCCTGCTTGCCCGATACCGGGTGCGGGCGGTCGAGTTGGGCGCCCAGAGCATGGACGATGCGGTACTCGCCCAAAACGGGCGGGGCCACACCGCGCAGCAGACGCGGCAGGCCGCGCAGCTGCTGCGGGAGTCCGGTTTTTCTCTGGGACTGCAGATGATGATCGGCCTGCCGGGCGAGGGGGAGCCGGTGCGCGCGGCGCGGGAAACAGCTCTCGCGCTGGCGGCGCTGCAGCCCGACACGGTGCGGATCTACCCCGCGCTGGTGCTGCGGGGGACCCAGATGGAGGAGTGGATGCGGCAGGGGCGGTATCGGCCGCTCACGGTGGAGCAGGCGGTGGCGGCAGCCGCCCCGCTGCTCGCGCTGTTTGAGGCAAAGGGGATCCGGGTGATCCGGGTCGGGCTGCAGGACGACGGCGCGCTGCGGCAGAATCTGGTCGCGGGACCCTATCATCCCGCGTTCCGCCAGCTCTGCGAGGGCGCGCTCTACCGCACGGCGCTGGCACGCGCACTGGACGGGCGCAGCCCGGGAGCTTACCGGGTTGCCGTCGCACCCGGCCGCGTCAGCGACGCGGTGGGCCAGCAGCGGGGCAATCTCGCGTATTTTGCGGCGAGGGGCTACCGGCTGAAGGTGGTGTCCTGCGCCGCGCTGGCCGGGCGGGAGATCCGGCTCGAAGAAGAGCATCAAAGAGAATGTGAGGAGACAACGTGTTTTTAAAGGCGCTTGAAATTCAGGGGTTCAAATCCTTTCCCGACCGCACCAAGATCACCTTCGAGGGCGGTTTTACCGCGGTGGTCGGCCCCAACGGCAGCGGCAAGAGCAACATCTCGGACGCGATCCGCTGGGTGCTGGGAGAGACTTCCTCCAAGCAGCTGCGCGGTGCGGGCAAGATGGAGGACGTCATCTTCGGCGGCACCCAGACCCGCAGCCCGATGGGATTTGCGGCGGTCTCGCTGTATATCGACAACTCAGAGCGCCGGCTTGAAATCGACAAGGACGAGGTGGTCATCAGCCGCCGGTACTACCGCAGCGGGGAGAGCGAATACGGGATCAACGGGCAGAATGTCCGGCTGAAGGACATCTACGAGCTCTTTCTCGACACCGGCATCGGCCGGGACGGCTATTCGATCATCGGACAGGGCAAGATCGCCGAGATCGTCGGCGCGAAGTCGGCTGAGCGGCGGGAGATCTTTGAGGAGGCCTCCGGCATCGCAAAGTACCGCTACCGCAAGAACGAGGCCGAGCGGCGGCTCGCCGCGGCGGAGGACAATCTGGTGCGGCTGCGGGACATTCTGGACGAGCTGACCGCCCGGGTCGGCCCGCTGGAGAAGGAGAGCGAGAAGGCGAAAAAATTTCTCGAGCTGTCCGAGCGGAGAAAGACGCTGGAGGTCACCCTCTGGGCGGACAGCCTGCGCCGGGCCAAGGATCAGGTCCGCGCGGCCCAGCGGGACCGGGAAGCGGCCCAGAGCGACTACGACCGGGCCAGCAGCCAGATCGAGTCGATGGACGCCGAGACCGCCGGGGTGCGGGCCGAGATCGAGCAGCTGATCGTCGACATCGAGCGTTACAACGGGGAGATCCGCTCGATCACCGAGGAGATCGCGGGCTCCGACGCCGCGGTCGCGGTGCTGAATAATGACATCGCCCACAGCCGCGCCTCAATCGAACAGCTGCAGCAGGAGATCGACGCAGCGGGGGAGAGCGATGCCGATGCCGCGCGGCAGGCCGAGACCTACCGGGAGCAGGCCGCCGCCGCCGAGCAGAGGATCGCCGCGGAGGAAAAACAGATTGCCGAGCTGACCGAGCGGCTGGAACAGCTGACGGCCAGCGCGCAGGCCACCGGGGAGCGGCGGGGCGTTTTGACTGCCCAGCTCAATGAGCTGACCGGCCGGATGACCGACCTCAAGGTGGCGGCTGCCGGCGCTGCCAGCGCACAGCAGAGCGCGAGAAGCCGTCTTGAGGCGCTGGAGGGAGAAGAGTCCGAGGGCGCGGCCCAGCGCGAGCAGCTCGAGTCGGAGCGGCGGGAGAACGCGGAATATCTCGAGCGGTGCACAGCGGAGCTGACCCGCCTTAACAATATCAAGGAGGGGCTCTCCCTCAAGCTCACAAGCCGTCAGAAGGCACTGGACTCGGCGACCGAGGAAGCACGCGCGGCCCAGAGCCAGTGCGAGGCCGCCGCCGAGCGGCTGCGGATCCTGCGGGATCTCGAGAACAGCATGGACGGCTACAACCAGAGCGTCAAACAGGTCATCAAGGCGGCCCAGAATCACCGGCTGCGGGGGATTATCGGGCCGGTCTCCTCGGTGGTGACCGTTCGCGCCGGCTATGAGCTGGCGATCGAGACAGCGCTGGGATTCGCCGCGCAGAATATCGTCGTGCAGGATGAGAGCGCCGCCCGGGCCGCGATTGCGCTGCTCAAACAGGAGCGGGCCGGCCGGGCAACCTTCCTGCCGCTGGACACAGTGCGCCCCTCCCATTTTGACCGCGCAAGGGTGCCCGAGGGGGCTTCTCTCGCGTCGGATCTGGTCGAAGCGGACCCGAAGTATGCCAACATCGTCTCAAATCTGCTGGGGCGGGTGCTGGTGGTGGAGGAGCTCGGCGCCGCGGGACGGGCGGCGAAGAGTCTGGACTACCGCTACCGGGTGGTCACGATGGATGGGCAGGTCGTCAATGCGGGCGGATCCTTCACCGGCGGCTCGGCCTCCCGGTCGGCGGGCCTTTTCACCCGCCGCACCGAGATCAAGGAGCTGGGCAGAAAGATCAAAACGCTGACCCAGCAGCGCGCCGAAAAGCTGGCGGCGCTGGACAAGGCCAAGGCCGAGCGGGAGAAGCTGGCGGCGGAGCTGGCCGCTACCGAGAGCGAGGCGATCACCGCCTCGGGGGACAAGATCCGGGCGGAGGCAGAGCAGAACCGGCTGGATGCCACCCTTGCCCAGCGGCAGGCGGCCGACGAGTTGCGCGCCGCCGAGCGGGAGGAGTTGACCCGCCGCGCCGCACAGGCCGAGCAGACAATTCAGGACAGCGAGAGCGAGCGCGCGCGGCTCGGCCAGCAGGCCGCCGGCCTCGAGCAGGATCTGGCCGCGCTGGCGGACGGGGACGACAGCTTCCTCTCGGCGCGCAGCCGGCTGTCGGACGAGATCTCCCAGTGCAAGCTGGATCGGCTTTCGGCCGAGAAGGACCTCGACGCCGCAAAGAGCGCGATCGAGACCCTCAAGAGCCGCAGCGGCGAATCCGCCCAGCGGGTCGAGGGACTGCGGGATTCGATCCGCAGGCTCGAGGCGTCCATTCAGGAAAATGAGCGCAAGATCGCGGAGGTCGGGGAGAAAAAGCGGCTCGCCGCCCAGCGGATCGAGAAAGAGGAGCAGGCGATCAAGGAGGCGACCGAACAGCGCCTTGAAAAGGAGGGCTCGATCACCCGGCAGAACGCGCGGGTGCGGGAGCTGACCGACCAGCGGGAGGCCCTGACCAAGGAGATCGCCCGTCTGGACGAGCGGCGCATCGCCCTCGAGAGCGAATACGACGCCACCACCGCAAAGCTCTGGGAGGAGTACGAGATGACCCTCAGCGACGCGATGGCGATGAGCGTGCCCTTTGAGAGCGTCACCGAGCTGCGCCGCGGGGTCACCGAGGTGCGGGGCAAGATCCGCGCGCTGGGCAATGTCAATGTCGGCGCGATCGAAGAATACGCCGAGGTGCGGGAGCGGTACGACTTCATGCGCGGGCAGGTCGAGGATGTCGAGAAGAGCAAGGCGGAGCTGACCGGCCTGATCGGCAAGCTGTCGGGGGAGATGCGGGAGATCTTCCAGAAGAATTTTGAGCAGATCAACGCCAACTTCAGCCGGATCTTCGCCGAGCTGTTCGGCGGCGGCAGCGCCCGGCTCTCCCTCTCCGACCCGGACAATGTCCTCGAGAGCGGGATCGAGATCTCGGTCTCGCCGCCGGGCAAGATCATCAAGAACCTCTCGGCTCTGTCGGGCGGGGAGCAGGCGCTGGTCGCCATCTCGATCTACTTTGCGATTCTGGCGGTCAACCCGGCCCCGTTCTGTATTCTGGACGAGATCGAGGCCGCGCTGGACGATGTCAACGTGGTGCGATATGCCAGCTATCTGCGGCGGATCTGTGACCGCACCCAGTTCATCGTCATCACCCACCGCCGCGGCACGATGGAGGAGGCGGATGTCCTCTATGGCGTCACAATGCAGGAGGACGGCGTCTCCCGCCTGCTGAAACTGGATGTGAGCGAGGTCGACGTCAAGCTGATCTCCTGAGCGGAAACCGCAGCGGGGAAACTTTAGAGGAAAAGGAGCAGGGTATGGGCTTTTTTGAAAAACTGGGACGGGGTCTGGCCAAGACCCGGGATGCGATTTTCGGTTCGATCGGTGAGATGGAGAAGGCCGACCGGATTGACGAGGACACCTACGAGGAGCTGCTCGAGCAGCTGGTGCTGGCCGATACCGGTCTTGCCACTGCGGAAAAGCTGGTCGAACAGCTGCGCGAGCGGGTCAAGCGAGAGAAGCTGCGCACCGGCGCCGAGGCGCTGCGTGCGCTCAAGGAGCTGCTGGTCGAGACCCTCACGCCCGAGCGGCCGTTTGACCCGCAGGGCAAGCCGGCGGTGATTCTGGTCATCGGGGTCAACGGGGTGGGCAAGACCACCTCGATCGGCAAGCTGGCCAACCTCTATGCCGCGCAGGGCAAGCGGGTGCTTCTCGCGGCGGGGGACACCTTCCGGGCGGCGGCGGCGCAGCAGCTGCAGATCTGGGCCGACCGCGCCGGGGTCCCGATGGTTCGCCACGAGGAGGGCTCGGATCCGGCGTCGGTGATCTATGACGCGGTCTCCTCCGCGATCGCACGGGGATATGATCTGGTCATCTGCGACACCGCCGGACGGCTGCACAACAAAAAGAGCCTGATGAATGAGCTGTCCAAGATCTCGCGGGTGGCTGCAAAAGCGGGTGCCGAGGGGGACATCGAGACCCTGCTGGTGCTGGATGCGGTCACCGGGCAGAACGCGATCCAGCAGGCCGCCCAGTTCATCGATGCGGCCAGCGCGACCGGTATCATCCTCACCAAGCTCGACGGCACGGCGAAGGGCGGCTCGGTGATCTCGATCAAGTCGAGCCTCGGGCTGCCGGTGCGGTTTGTGGGGGTCGGCGAGGGGATCGACGACCTGATGCCGTTTGACCCGCGCGGCTTTGTCGATGCGCTCTTCTTGAAGGAGGACGAGGCCGGCGGGCAGATGGAACAGGCCGAGTAAAAAAGACAGATGCCGCACAAAAGACGACGATTTCAGCGTGCGGGCAGAGAGGGAGGAACCCAATATGGTATTTGCGGTTGCGAGCAATAACCCCGGCAAGCTGCGGGAGATCCAGAGGATTCTGGACGCCAGCGGCCACATCGCCAAGAGCCAGCGGGAGCTGGGATACGATTTCGAGGTCGAGGAGACCGGCACCACCTTTGAGGAGAACGCCCGGCTCAAGGCGGCCGCGCTCTGCGAGCGCAGCGGGCTGCCGACCATCGCGGACGATTCCGGCCTCTGCGTCGACGCGCTGGACGGCGCGCCGGGGGTCTATTCCGCCCGCTACTGCGGCCGGCACGGGGACGACGAGGCGAACAACGACAAGCTGCTCGCCGCGCTGGGCGATCTGCCGCGGGAAAAGCGAAGCGCGCGGTTTGTCAGTGCGGTCTGCCTCTGGCTGCCCGACGGGCGGAGCCTCACCGCGATGGGGGAGTGCCCCGGCTGGGTCGGTTTCGAGCGGCGGGGGACCAACGGCTTTGGCTATGACCCGATCTTCTATGTCGGGGAGAAGAGCTACGCCGAACTGACCGATGAGGAGAAGGACGGCCTGTCCCACAGGGGCAAGGCGCTGGCCCTGCTCGAGCAGGCGATGGAGGCCTTTATGGATCCGCAGGGGGAGTTCTCCGGCGCGGGCACGCAGGTGACCCTGCGGGAGAAAAAATAACAAACGACAACACAGAGAAAAAAGGAGTTACTATGCTGACAAGCAGACAGCGGGCGGTGCTGCGCGCACAGGCCAACAACCTCGAAGTGGTATTTCAGGTGGGCAAGGGTGAGATCGACGAGGCCCTGATCAAGAGCACGGCAGACTGCCTTGCCGCCCGGGAGCTGATCAAGATGAAGGTGCTGGAGAACAGCGCCTACACGACCCGGGAAGCGGCGGAACTGCTGGCGCAGGTCACCGGCAGCGAGGTGGTGCAGGTGATCCGATCCCGGTTTGTGCTCTATCTGCAGAAGAAAAAGGATTCCCGCTATGCGCCGCTGCTCACCGAGCGGCGCTGATCGAAGAAAAGTTGGACAGGGGGAAAGGGAGGCGTTGCGGGTGAAAATCCTGTTGTTCGGCGGGACCTTTGATCCGCCGCATCTGGGGCATCTCGCCCTGCTCAAGAACGCGGTCGAGGCGCTGGATCCCGATCTGGCGCTGGTGATGCCGGCGGGGACCCCGCCGCACAAACAGGCCTACGGCACCCCGGGCGAGCTGCGCTATCAGATGTGCGCCGCTTTTCTGGAGGTCGACCCTCGGGTGCACCGCTGCCGCTTTGAGCTGGATCATCCGGGAAAGAGCTACACCGCCACCACGGTGGAATATCTGCGCTGGCGCTGGCCGGGATGCGAGATTGATCTCGTGATGGGCGGGGATATGCTGCTCTCCTTTTCCACATGGCACCGCAGCGACTGGCTGCTGGGGCAGATTCGGCTGGTGGTCCAGAGCCGGGACGAGGCGGAAACTGCCCGGCTTGCCCCGGCGGCGCGGCAGCTGGAGGAGCGGGGCGGCAGGGTGTTGTTCCTGAAAGCGCCGGTGGTGGAGCTCTCCTCCACCGAGGTGCGCCGCGCCTGCGCCGAGGGCAGGCCGATCGAGCGGATGGTCCCGCCAGAGGCGCTGCGGGTCATCCGAAAGCATCATCTATACCTTACGGGTAAGGGGGAACCGATTACGAAGAAAGAGGTCACTGCGGAATACTGCAAAAAACTGGCAAAGCGCAATCTCAGTGCCAAGAGATACCAGCACACCCTGAACGTGCGCAAGCTGGCCCTCAAACTGGCAAAGCAGTACGGCGCCGACGAGAAGAAGGTGGAGATCGCCGCGCTGCTGCATGATATCTGTAAGGAGCGGCCCAAAAGCGAATTGTTGCAGATGCTGCGGGATAATGCTATAATGACACAAAATGCGGCTGAAAAGCCGCAGAGCGTCTGGCACGCGGCGGCGGGAATGGTCTATGCCGCCACCGAGCTTGGGATCGAGGACCCCGAGATCCTCGACGCAATTGCCTGCCACACCTCTGCCCGCCCGGGGATGACCCCTGTGGACAAGGTGCTGTACATGGCAGATATGTGCAGCGAGGACCGCAGCTATCCGGAGGTGGAGGAGCTGCGCAAGCTGCTGAAAAAAGATCTGGACAAGGCGCTGATCCGGGCGCTGCAGTACAGCCTGCAGTGGCTCAAGGAGGAGCACAAGCAGATTGACGAGGATTCCAAACTCGCGCTGCGGGAGCTCGAGCGGCAGTATTACCATACACAGGACGCCTAAAACAGGAAAGGCAAACAGATACCATGGCAAGAAAACCTACCAATCCCTACTACCATCCGCAGGAGCAGCACCGGCAGAGCGCCTATGCGCACCGCGAGTCTCCCTATAACGAACACCGCGCCTCCCCCGCACAGCAGCGGGCCGCGGCGGCCCGCCGCAGAAAGGCCGCCGCGAAAAAGCGCCGCCACCGCTTCTTTGGGGTGCTGGTCACCGTGCTGCTCGCCTGCGGGGTGGTCTGCTTTGCGGTGTATAACCTGCTCAACAATCTGGTCACCGGCGGCGCGGGCGCGCTGCCGGAGGAGATCGGCACCGAGGATGCCCTCAAGGGGGATGTGGTCAATATCCTGTGTGCCGGCATCGACTTTGAGGAGGGGCGGGAGTACCCCAACGGGATGGGCTTCACCGACGTGATCCTCTATATCACCTTTGACATGAAGGCAAACAAGATCTCGATGCTCCAGATCCCGCGGGACACCTATGTCGGAGATGCGGTCAATACCGGCGGCACCGGCAAGATCAACGCGGTGGCGCTGCGGGGGGAGACCGATCCGCCGATTTCCGCCCTCGCAACCCTGATCAACGAGCAGTTCAAGCTGCCGGTCGACTACTATGTCACCATCGATATGGATGCCTTCAAGGCGGTCATCAATGCCATCGGCGGCATCGAGGTCACCATCCCGATGGACATCGTGGACGATAAGGGCAATGTCCTCCACGCCGGCACCCAGAAGATCGATGGGGACACCGCCGAGTTCATGGTGCGCCAGCGGCACAACTACGGCAACGCTGACATCGGCCGGCTGGAGATGCAGCGGTATATGTACTCGGCACTGCTCAAGACCTTCAAGAGCTTCCCGCTGTCCGACATCATCAAGGTCATGCCGGCCTATATCCAGTATGTCAAGACCGACATCAATCTGGCCAAGATGTGCTCGCTGGCGGGCAAGGTCATCAAGGTCCCAAGCGAGAATATCCTGATGTTCACCATGCCGGGCGAGGCCTGCACAGTGAACGGGCAGAGCGTCTATACCGCCCATCTTGAGGCGACAGCAGAGATCCTCAACCAGAATTTCAGACCCTATTCCGACCCGGTGAGCGCCGATCAGCTCGGGCTGATCGAGCTGCAGAACACCGTGTCCAGCGTCAATGACGGCACCGGCCAGTCGATGGACAGCATCGACGACGGCACCGCCCAGTGGGGACAGGGCAATATCCAGAGCGAAACGGGGGACAGCGTCTCCTCCGCGCCCGCGGCATAACAAAAAAGAAAGGCAGGAATACAAGTGACATCCTTGGAACTCGCGACCGCCGTCGCAAAGGCGATGGACTCCAAAAAGGCAAAGGACATCCGGGTCCTGAAGGTGGAGGACCTGACCGTCCTGACCGATTACTTTGTCATCGGCACCGGCCAGAGCGCCACACAGGTCAAGGCACTGGCGGATGAGGTGGAATACCAGCTCGATCAGGCAGGGGTGCAGCCGCTGCACCGGGAGGGGATGGATGCCCGCAACTGGATCCTGCTGGACTACGGCACCGTCATCGTCCATGTCTTTTATGCCGATACCCGGAATTTCTACGATCTGGAACACCTGTGGGCCGATGCGACCCCGGTGGAGATCGAGCTGTAACGGATCGATTCGCCCCGGTGGGGCGTGTGAGAGAGGAAGCGGCCTCTTTGGGGCCGAAGAAGTGGGAGGAATGAGTTGTGAAGTACGATTTCAAAGCCATTGAGAAAAAATGGCAGCAAAGGTGGGATGAGGAGCACACCTTCGCCGCAAAGCAGGATTTCAGCCTGCCCAAGTTCTATGCGCTGGTGGAGTTCCCCTACCCCTCGGGGCAGGGCCTGCATGTGGGGCATCCCCGCAGCTATACCGCGTTGGACATCGTCGCCCGCAAAAAGCGGCTGGACGGGTACAACGTGCTCTACCCGATGGGCTGGGACGCGTTCGGTCTGCCCACCGAGAACTTCGCGATGAAAAATCACATCCATCCCGAGATCGTCACCAAGAAGAATGTGGCGCGGTTCAAGGCACAGCTCAAGAGCCTCGGCCTCTCCTTTGACTGGGATCGGGAGATCAACACCACCGACCCGTCCTATTATAAGTGGACCCAGTGGATCTTCCTGCAGCTCTACAAGAAGGGCCTTGCCTACAAAAAAGAGATGAGCGTCAACTGGTGCACCGGCTGCAAGGTGGTATTGGCCAATGAGGAGGTCATCAACGGCACCTGCGAGCGCTGCCACAGCCCGGTCATTCACCGGGTCAAGAGCCAGTGGATGCTGCGGATTACCGCCTATGCCGACCGGCTGATCGATGATCTGGACACCGTCAACTTCATCGATCGGGTCACCACCCAGCAGAAGAACTGGATCGGCCGCAGCCACGGCGCAGAGGTCACCTTCGGCACCACCGAGGGGGACGAGATGATCGTCTACACCACCCGTCCGGACACCCTGTTCGGCGTCACCTATATGGTCATTGCCCCCGAGCACAAGTTCGTGGACAAGTGGGCGGACAAGATCACCAACATCGACGAGGTGCGCGCCTACCGCGATGCAGCCGCCCGCAAGAGCGACTTTGAGCGGACCGAGCTGGCCAAGGAGAAGACCGGCGTGCGGCTGGAGGGCGTGATGGCGATCAACCCGGTCAACGGCAAGGAGATCCCCATCTTTGTCTCCGACTACGTACTGGCCAGCTACGGCACCGGCGCAATCATGGCGGTGCCGGGCCACGACCAGCGCGACTATGATTTCGCCAAGGTGTTCGGCCTGCCGATCATCGAGGTGGTCGCCGGCGGCGACATCTCCAAGGAGGCGTTCACCGACTGCGCCACCGGCGTCATGGTGAACAGCGGCTTCTTGACCGGCATGACGGTGGACGAGGCCAAGACCGCCATCATCGACTGGCTGGAGAAGGAGGGCAAGGGGGTCAAGAAGACCAACTTCAAGCTCCGTGACTGGGTTTTCAGCCGTCAGCGGTACTGGGGCGAGCCGATCCCGATGGTCTACTGCGAGAAGTGCGGCTGGCAGCCGATCCCCGAGAGCGAGCTGCCCCTCAAGCTGCCCGAGATCAGCGATTTTGAGCCGGGCCCCGACGGGGAGAGCCCGCTGGCCCGCCACACTGACTGGGTCAACACCACCTGCCCCTGCTGCGGCGGTCCTGCCAAGCGGGAGACCGACACGATGCCCCAGTGGGCCGGTTCAAGCTGGTATTTCCTGCGGTACTGCGACCCCCACAACGACAAGCAGCTGGCCAGCCCCGAAGCGCTGAAGTACAGGATGCCGGGCGACCCGTGCACCGCCCGCATGCCGCACACGACGCTCCATCTGCTCTACTCCCGGTTCTGGCACAAATTCCTGTATGATATCGGGGTGGTTCCCACCGCCGAGCCCTATGCCAAGCGGACCAGCCACGGCATGATTCTGGGCGAGAACGGCGAGAAGATGTCCAAGTCCCGCGGCAATGTGGTGAATCCCGACGAGATCGTCGATCAGTATGGCGCCGATACGATGCGTCTGTATGAGATGTTCATCGGCGACTTTGAGAAGGCGGCGCCCTGGTCTTCCTCCAGCATCAAGGGCTGCAAACGGTTCCTTGAGCGGGTCTATGATCTGTCCGGCATGGTCGTCGATGGAGAGGGCTACCGCCCGCAGTTTGAGGGAAGTTTCCACAAGGCGATCAAGAAGGTCAGCGAGGATATCCTGCAGCTGAAGATGAACACCGCGATCGCCACCCTGATGAGCCTGCTCAACGAGATCAGCGAG
>CALXIJ010000039.1 GCA_944388335.1 uncultured Pygmaiobacter sp. | reverse complement strand
CTCTCCAAGCATTCGCTGATGCTGCTCTTCTTTGCGGTAGGCATTGTTGTGGGAACGCTTTTTTGCAATCTGCTGGGCGAGCGGGCGATCTGGATGACCATTCTGCCCCTCGGGGTGATCTTCACCGCCCTGCTCCACGCCGCTCTGACCACCGAGAAGGATCTGGTGGAGCAAAAGCCCGCCGGGCACTGAGCGCGGGCGGGGCCGGCAGAGCGGAAGCTGGAAAAAGAAAAAGTCGGCGCGGCGTCCCTTCTGGGGTGCCGCGCCTTGCTGTGCCGGAATGCTCCCAAAAGACGGAAAGGCGGAAAAGGCACCCGGCGTACTCCCGCGAAAAAGGCAAAAAGAAGGGGGACGGATCATTTTGCCGCGCAGGGCGGGGCAAAATGTGGTATGATAAGAGGGCAAACGGCTCGGCAGGACATCCGCCCGGAGCGGGATGGGATTCCCCTTGCCGGCCGGCGGGCGGGCAAGAGCCGGGAGATGACGCAAAAGCCCCCCGCTTTGTCCCGTTTTGTAAAGAGGGCGGGACTGTGCCGGCTGGAGGGGCGGCGGGCGAGGCCGCTGTCGGGAAAGGGACGCGCGCAAAATCGGAAGCGTACAGCACATTCAAGGAGTTTTGAATCGATGGTAAAAATCCGTTTCGTCTGCCACGGCAATATCTACCGCAGTCCGATGGCGGAATTTTTGTTCCGGGACCTCGCCGAGAAGGCGGGGCTGTCGGATAGGGTCCGGGTGGCCAGCGCGGCGACCAGCGCCGAGGAGATCGGCAACCCGGTCTATCCGCCCGCGCGGCGCAAGCTGGCGCAGCTTGGCATCTCCACCGACGGCAAGACTGCGGTGCAGCTGACAAGGCAAGACTATGACCGGTGGGATTACCTGATCGGGATGGAACACTACAATCTGCGCAATATGCTGCGGATCTTCGGCGGGGATGCGCAGGGCAAGCTCCACCTGCTGCTGGATTTTGCCGACCGCCCGGGGGAGATCGACGACCCGTGGTACACCGGGGACTTTGACACCGCCTGCAGCGAGATCCTGCGCGGGTGCGAGGGGCTGCTCGCCCATCTGCGGCGCACCGGCGCGCTGGACGGCTGAGGGGGATGCCTCATATTTTGACTTGGAGGTGGTTTTGATGGCACTGCGCACCCAGATGCGCTCGCTGCGGCTGGTGCGGGACCTGCTGTTCAGCCAGAAGACCGAGGGGCTGCTGCCCTATCGCCCGGATCCGAAACCCGATCCGGACGGGCAGCGCCCCGCCTTTGTGCTGGAGCGGGCTGCGCCCGAGGAGGAGGGGGTGGACTGCGGCGCGCTGGCAGGGCTCTACCGCGCCCTCGCCGATGCGCCGCAGGCCGACGTCCACGCGCTGCTCCTCGCCCGGCACGGCAGGGTGGTCGCAGAGGGATGGTTCGCCCCCTACCGCCCCGGGGTGCGGCATGTCACCCACTCCCTCTGCAAGAGCTTCACCGGCACCGCGGTCGGCCTCGCGATCGCGGAGGGGTATTTCGGACTCGAGGACAAGGTCGCCGGCTATTTCCCGGAATACTGCAGCCTCTTCACCGGGCGGCGCGCCCGCGCCATCACGGTGCGCCATCTGCTGACCATGTCCAGCGGGATCTCCTTCAACGAGATGGGGGAGGCGCTCGAGAGCGACTGGCTGCGGGGGATCTTCGAGTCGGAGATCCTCTTTGAGCCGGGCAGCCGCTTCCTCTACAACAGCATGAACAGCTACCTGCTCAGCGCCCTCGTCAAGCGGACGACCGGGCAGGGGCTGGTGGAGTTCCTCACCCCCCGCGTCTTTGCGCCGCTGGGCTTTGGCACGGTGGGCTGGGAAAAGTGCCCCCACGGCATCGAGAAGGGCGGCTGGGGGATGTACCTCGACCCCGAGGATATGCTCAAGTTCGGCCAGCTCTATCTGCAGGGGGGCGTCTGGCGGACCGATCAGGGGCCGCGCCGGCTGCTCCCGGAGGAGTGGGTGCGGGAGGCGACCCGCACCCAGATCACCGGCAGCGAGGGGGAGTACGGCTACCACATCTGGACCAACGCGGCGGACGGCAGCTTTCTGATGAACGGGATGTTCGGCCAGTATGTCGCGATCTTCCCCCGCCAGCAGGCGGTCGCGGTGATGCTGTCGGGCAACGGCAACCTCTTCGCCGACTCGGTGGCCTACACCTGCCTGCGGGAGGGGGTGGCCCGCAGCTGTGCCGCCGACCGGCCGCTGCCGGCGCGCCGCCGGGAGAGGGCGGCGCTGGAGCGGCTGCTGGGCGCGCTCGAGTTCGGCCGCCCCGCGCCGGAGCAGATCGGGTGGACCGGGCGGCTGGCAGGGCGGCTCGCCGCGCTGCTGACCCGCCGTCAGGCCGAGGCCGAGCGGGCGGCCGAGCGGGCGGCGATCGACGCCCTCTGCGGCCGGCGGTGGACCTTCCCGAGAAGCCGCGCCGGGCTGCTGCCGATGATGGCGCAGGTGATGGACGGCAACTTCTCGGGCGGGGTGCGCGCGCTGCGGCTGCACCGGCAGGGCGAGGGGCTGCTGCTCGAGTGGGAGGAGCCGGAGGGCGCGCTGGAGCTGCCGGTCGGACTGGGCGGCTGGGCCGACGGAGAGATCCGGATCGGACCGGAGCGGTTCCTCACCGCGGCGCGGGGCGACCTGCGGCGGGATGAGGACGGCCGGCCGGTGCTGGTGATCCTCCTCTGCCTGCCCGAGCACAGCTCCTGCCGGCAGATCAAGCTCTCGCTGCAGCCGGGCGGCGCCGGGCAGCTGCAGCTGCGGCTGGACGAGCGCCCCAGCCTTGTGATCGGGATCAAAAAGATGTTTGAGCAGGATCAGAATACCGGCACCCGCAATCCGCTGGCCGAGCTGATCTCGGGCGGGTACACCCAGTACCGGCTGCGCCAGCTGATCGCCCCCGAGCTGGAGGGAACGCCGGATGCGCCAGAGGACGCCGCCCGGGCGCCGGGCGGGCAGACGGGGGACGAACAGGACAATTCAGAGGAGGAAGAGGGAATTTGAATACCGAACAGCCACAGACACAGCCGCGGACACAGACGCCCCGGCGCTCGGGCCGGAGCGATTTTACACAGGGAAGCGTCTCCTCCAACATCCTGCGGCTGGCCGGCCCGATGGTGGTCGCCCAGCTGATCAATGTGCTGTACAACATTGTCGACCGGATGTACATCGGACACCTGCCCACCGCGGCGGGCAACGCGCTGACCGGGGTGGGGGTCACCTTTCCGCTGCTGACCATCATCCTCGCCTTTGCGAACCTCTACGGGGTCGGGGGCACGCCCCTCTTCTCGATGGCGCGGGGCAGGGGGGACAATGAGGAGGCCGCCCGGATCATGGGCAACACCTTTGTGATGCTGGTCTCCACCGGCCTTGTGCTGACCGTGCTGCTGCTGGCCGCAAAGCGGCCGCTGCTCTTCCTGTTCGGGGCCAGCGAGACCACCTACCCCTACGCCAACGACTACCTGACCATCTACCTGTGCGGCAGCGTCTTCGTCATGCTGGGGCTGGGGATGAACAACTTCATCAACGCGCAGGGCTTTGCCCGCATCGGGATGTGCACCGTCCTGATCGGCGCGGTGCTCAACATCCTGCTCGACCCGCTGTTCATCTTCGTCTTTGACATGGGGGTGCGGGGCGCCGCGCTGGCCACCGTCCTCTCCCAGTTTGTCTCGGCCGCGTGGGCGGTGGCCTTCCTGCGCTCCCCGAGCAGCCTGCTGCGGCTGGAAAGGAGATGGATGGCCCTGCGCTGGCCCATCCTGCGCAGGGTGGTGGCGCTGGGCTTTTCCAGCTTTGTGATGAACTTCACCAACAGCGCGGTCCAGAGCGTCTGCAACGCGACGCTGCAAATCTGGGGCGGCGATCTGTATGTCGGGGTGATGACCGTACTCAACTCGGTGCGGGAGGTCGCCCAGACGGTGGTCAACGGCATGACCAACGCCGCCCAGCCGGTGATGAGCTTCAACTACGGCGCGCGGGAGTACCGCCGGGTGCGGCAGGGGATCGTCTTTACCACCGGGGCCTGCATCCTCTACACCACCGCCATCTGGGCGCTGCTCTTCTTCTTCCCGCGGGTCTTTATCCTGCTCTTCAACGAGGAGCCCGCGCTGGTCGAGGCCTGCGTGCCGGCGATGCACATCTATTTCTTCGGCTTCTTTATGATGTCGCTGCAGATGGCCGGTCAGGCGGTATCGGTGGCGCTGGGCCGCTCCAAGCAGGCGACCTTCTTCTCGCTGCTGCGCAAGGCCTTTATCGTCATCCCCCTCACCCTGCTGCTGCCGGGGATGTTTGACCTCGGGGTCAACGGGGTCTTTCTGGCCGAGCCGATCTCCAACTTTGTCGGCGGCGCGGCCTGCTACCTGACCATGCTCTTCACCGTCTGGCGGGAACTGGTGCGGCGGGAAAAGGAACTCGCCCCCGCCCGCTGACCGGATGAGGGGAGCGGTGGGACAAAAACTGTTAAAAAATTAACGTTTTGGCCGGAAAATCGCCCCCGAACGCTTGCAAGCGGGAAAATTTCTGATTATAATAATAACGGTGTAAATACCAGAAAAACGGCATGATGCGATAAAGTTTCATTCGATGTAGAAAGGGAGTACAGTTTTATGAGCACTCTTGGTAAAAGAACAGTTGACGACATCGACGTCAAGGGCAAACGGGTCCTCGTCCGTGTCGACTTCAACGTCCCGATGAAGGACGGCGTCATCACCAATGACAACCGGATCGTCGCGGCGCTGCCCACCATCAAAAAGCTGATCGCCGACGGCGGCAAGGTCATCCTCTGCAGCCATCTGGGCAAGCCCAAGAACGGCCCCGAGGCCAAGTTCAGTCTGGCTCCCTGCGCGGTGCGGCTGAGCGAGCTGCTGGGCAAGCCGGTCGTCTTTGCCGACGATGACGAGGTCGTCGGCGAGAAGGCAAAGGCCGCCGTCGCCGCCATGAAGGACGGGGACGTCGTGCTGCTGCAGAACACCCGTTTCCGCAAGGAGGAGACCAAGAACCTCGAGCCGTTCAGCGCCGAGCTGGCCAGCCTCGCCGACGTGTATGTCAACGACGCGTTCGGCTCCGCCCACCGCGCCCACTGCTCCACCGCCGGCGTCACCGCCCACATCAAGGACACCGCCGTGGGCTATCTGATGGGTAAGGAGATCGAGTTCCTGGGCAACGCGGTCAACAACCCGGTGCGCCCCTTTGTCGCCATTCTGGGCGGCGCGAAGGTCGCGGATAAGCTGAACGTCATCGAGAACCTGCTGAACAAGGTCGACACCCTGATTATCGGCGGCGGCATGGCCTATACCTTCCTCAAGGCGCAGGGCTATGAGGTTGGCACCTCGCTGGTCGACGACGAGAAGCTGGACTACTGCCGCAACATGCTCAAGAAGGCCGAGGAGAAGGGGGTCAAGCTGCTGCTGCCGGTGGACACCACCATCGCGGCTGCCTTCCCCGATCCCATCGATGCCGAGATCTCGGTCAGCTATGTCGACGCGGACAAGATCCCCGCGGACATGATGGGTCTGGACATCGGGCCCAAGACCCGCGAGCTCTTCGCCGCGGCGGTCAAGGAGGCCAAGACGGTCGTCTGGAACGGACCGATGGGCGTCTTTGAGAACCCGACTCTGGCCGAGGGCACCAAGGCGGTCGCCAAGGCGATGGCCGAGACCGACGCCACCACCATCATCGGCGGCGGCGACTCCGCGGCTGCGGTCATGCAGCTGGGCTATGCGGACAAGATGACCCACATCTCCACCGGCGGCGGCGCCTCGCTGGAGTATCTGGAGGGCAAGGAGCTGCCCGGCATCGC
>CALXIJ010000038.1 GCA_944388335.1 uncultured Pygmaiobacter sp. | reverse complement strand
CTCGGCATTTTGCTTCTTTTTGCGCGAACGGCTCAAAGGCCCTGCTCCTGCAGCCAATCGGCGACGATCCGATGCTCATCCAGATAGATGGTCACCCCGTCGATCGCCTGATAATCCTTGTGTCCCTTGCCGCAGAGGACCAGCATATCCCCCTCCGACAGCAGGCCGAGGGCAAACCGGATCGCCCGCCGCCGCTCGATCTCGACATAATAGGGTTTTCCGCCCGCCTTGAGGGTGGGCTCCACATCGGCGACGATGCTGTACGGGTCCTCTCCCCGGGGATTATCCGAGGTGAGGACGATCTCATCCCCGTACCGCAGCGCCGCCTTTGCCATCGGCTCCCGCTTGCGGGCATCCCGCTCGCCGGCACAGCCGAACAGCACCACCAGCTTGCCGCGGACAAAGGGCCGCAGCCCCGAGCGCACCTTTTCAATCCCGTCCCCGGTGTGGGCGTAGTCGCAGATGATGGTGAACTTGCCGCTGTAGAGCACCTCGCACCGGCCCCGGACCCCCGCCGATTGGCACAGCGCCTGTGCCACCGTCTCGGGCGCGATTCCCAGCAGCAGCGCCGCCCCCGCGGCAGCCAGCGCATTGTGGGCGGAATAGTCCCCCGGCATCGGGAACCGCACCCGGTGGATAAAGCCCTTGCCCACCATCTCAAACTGCACCCCGTCGGCCTGCAGCATCACATTTTTGCCCACGAGGTCCGCCTCGTCCCGCGCTGTGGAATAGTTCAGCTGCGGCTGGGGCGGGATCTCCCTCGAAAGGCGCTGGCCATAGGGGTCGTCGAGGTTGAGCACCGCGCTCTCGGTCTGGTCAAAGAGGCTGCGCTTGGCCAGATAGTAGTTTTCCATCGTCTTGTGGTAGTCCAGATGATCCTGCGTCAGGTTGGTGAAGACCCCCACCGCAAACCGCAGCCCATACAGACGCTGCTGGTCCAGTGCCTGACTGCTGGCCTCCAGCACCACATGGCTGCATCCAGCGCTCACCATCCGGGAGAACAGCGCCGCCAGATCCCACGCCTCGGGGGTGGTGAACTTCGCCGGGATCTCCATCTGGTCCACCTCACTGCGGATGGTGCCGATCAGCCCGCAGCGAAAGCCCGCCCGCTCGAGGATCTGCTTGAGCAGATAGGTGATGGTGGTCTTGCCGTTGGTTCCGGTCACCGCGATCAGCTTGAGCTTTCTCGCGGGGTTGCCGAAATAGTTGTGGCACAGCAGCGCGTAGGTGCGGCGGGTATCCTCGACCACGACCTCCCGCGCAAGTCCCAGCGGATGGTCGGTGACCACCAGCACGGCCCCGCTCTCCAGCGCGGCGGCAGCGAAGTTGTGGCCGTCCGTCCGCCCGCCCCGGGTGCAGACAAACACCGTGCCGCTGCGCACCTTGCGCGAGTCCAGTGTTACCAGTGTGGCCTCTCCCTTTGGCAGTGTGCCGGTATAGGAGATTCCCTCAAACAGTGTTTGCAGCTCCATCCGCTTTCACCCTTTCCCGTCGCTCTATTGTTGTGCGTTTTTGCGCCGGTCATTCCACCGTCGCATTTGCCGTGTGGAAGGTCACCGTGACCACGGTACCCACCGCCACCGAGGTGCCCTGCTCCAGACTCTGGTCGGTCGCGATGACATCCGAGGCGCTGATGTTGCCCTCCTTGCGCAGGTTCAGCCCCAGCGCGTTGGCCATCTGTTCGACCGCCGAGACGCTGTAGCCGGTGAAGTTCGGCACCGTGACCATCTCCTCGGCGATGCCCTCCTCGGTGTAGAGGGTCACCGTTCCGCCCTTGGGCAGGGTGCCGCTGCTCGGGAACTGGCGCAGCACCGTGCTGCCGTTGCCGACCACGTTCACCTGCAGGCCCTTGTCGCGGGTGAGGACGACCTGTGCGTTTGCGACCTCATAGCCCACAACGCTGGGCACCGCGACATCCGCCACGGCAGCCTCCTCGGCGGTGTAGATCTTCTCCACACCCAGATAGGGCAGCGCCTGACTCATGATCTGGCCGACCACCGGCGCGGCAAGATAGCCGCCGAAGACCTCGCCGTCAACCGAGTTCTGCGGCTCGTCGAGGATGACCAGCACCGCGATCTCGGGATCATCACAGGGGGCAACCCCGACGAAGGAGGAGATCCGCGCATCCGGATCGTCCGAGTCCAGCTTCTGGGAGGTACCGCTCTTGCCGCCAACCCGATAGCCCTGTACATAGGCGCGGCCGACCGTCTTTTCGTCCTGCATGATGTCGAGGATCTTGCGGGAGGTGTCCTCGCTGATGACCTGCCGCTTCGCCTCCGGCTCGATGCTCTCGACAAGGTTGCCGTTTGCGTCGAGGATCTTGCTGACCAGATGCGGCTGCACCAGATTGCCGCCGTTGGCGATGGTGGCGACTGCGGTGATCATCTGGATCGGGGTCACCTTGTTGGACTGGCCGAAGGAGCAGCTTGCCAGCTGGACCGGGCCGAGCCCCTCGGCGGTGTAGAACTGGCTCTGCGCCTCGCCCGGCAGGTCGATGCCGGTGGGCACGGTCAGCCCGAATGCGTTGAAATAGCTGTAAAAGGTCTGGGCCCCCATCTTGGTGCCGATCTGGATAAAGGCCGGGTTGCAGGAGTTGCTCAGCGCCTGCGCAAAGCTCTCGGCACCGTGGCCCTCGGTGTGGGCGCAGCGCATGATGGTGCCCGACACATTGATCGAACCGGTGCAGACAAAGCTGTCGTTCAGGGTGCTCGACCCGGAATCCAGCGCCGCCGATGCGGTGACCAGCTTGAAGACCGAACCGGGCTCATACAGATCCGAGACCGCCTTGTTGCGCCACTGGGCATACTGCGCCTGCAGCAGCGCCTGTGCGTGCTCATCCTCCTCGGTGTTGGGATCGTCCACCACCGCATCGACCTCGGCGCGCTTGGCCTCATCGTAGATGGTAAAGGGGTCGTTGGGATCAAAGTCCCCCTTGGTCGCCATCGCGAGGATCGCGCCGGTATCGACATCCATGACGATCACGACACCGCGCTCGATCGCATTATAGTCCTGCACCGCGCGGTCCAGTTCCTTCTCGGCATAGTGCTGAATCACCTCGTCGATGGTCAGCACCAGACTGTCTCCGTCCTGCGGGGCATAAAAGCTGTTGTAATCATACCCCATATCCCCGCCTGCGGCAGTCTGTGCCGAGACCTGACGGCCCGGCGTCCCGCCCAGCACATCGTCGTAATAGGCCTCCAACCCGTACAGGCCGGTGTTGTCGGTGCCGGTGAAGCCGATTACCGTCGCCAAAAAGTTGCCGTAGGGGTAATACCGCTTGGAATCCTGCGTCAGGCTGATGCCGCCGTACCCGTCGCCGTCGTTGCCCTCAAGGGCAAACTGCCGCACCGCGTCGGCCACCGGCTTTTCCACCTTGAGCTTGATCGACTGGTAGGCCGTATCGGTCTTTGCCAGCTTGTCGAGGATCGACTGTTTATCCACCTCGAGGATCTCCGAGAGTCCCTCGGCGATGGGCTCCCGATCCTCCTCCTCGATGTTGCTCGGGTCCACCGCCACCGTCCAGACGGTGGCGCTCTGCGCCAAGACCTTCATGTTGGCGTCGTAGATGATGCCGCGGTTGGCGGGGATCACCACATCCTTGAGCTGCTGGTTTGCCGCCCGCACCTTATACTCCTCATAATCGATGATCTGCAGGTTGAACAGGCTGCAGATCACACTGCCGAATCCGACCAGCACGATCAGCGACACGAAGATCAGGATCCGCCGCCGGATCGCATTGTGGACGCCCGGCTGCGGCTGTTTCTTTTCCGCCATCATGGCACCTCCTTTATCCTTTTCGTCCAGCTCCTACGCGCTGTAAAGTCCCTCGATGAAAGAAGAAAGGGGTAAAAGCATCTTTTACCCCTTTCCTTTTCGGTATATCCGCCGCAAGGGCGTCCTGTTATCCTATCCTATTTTTTTAGGGCGCGAGGTATTCCATCAAATTCATAAAGGCCGCCGAAAAGTTGTCAAAAAAGGTCTTGACCTCGCTCTCCGGCTTGACGACCTTGTCCTCATTCTCAAGGGTCAAATAGGTGACCTGACTGGGATCCATCTTGACAAGCCCCAGTTTTGTGAGCGCGTAGTTCTCCACTGTGTCGAGATCGGTCTTGCTCTCCAGCTGAAGATTGAGATAATCGTACTCGCTCTTTGCGTCGGACAGATCGGATTCCACCGCTGAGACCTGCGTGGTCAGCTCGGTGAGCTGTGCTCTGGAATAGAGCACGCCCCAGGCCAGTGAAAAGATGATCGCCGCCGTTGCAATGATTTTCAGCCCCGCCAGATCAAACCTGCGCTTGGCCTTGGGATTTTTTGCGACCCGCAGCTTAGGACGCGGCTGCCGATTTTCAAATGTGCTCAGATCATATGCTTGCTGCTGTTGCATCCTGTCCTAGTTCCTTTCCCTGTTTTTTCCGTCCATTTCGCCCTGCATGTCCCCGCCTCAGAGCTTTTCGATAATCCGCAGCTTCGCTGAGCGGGAGCGGCGGTTTTCCTGCTGTTCCCTGCCGTCCGCCTGAAGCGGTTTGTGGGTGATCTGCTTTGCCTTGGCCACCCCGCCGCAGACGCAGACCGGAAATTCCGGTGGGCAGGTACAGGCGGTGCACCATCTGCGGAACCGCTGCTTGACCAGACGGTCCTCCAGCGAGTGGAAGGTGATGATACAGAACCGCCCGCCCGGCGCGAGCAGATCAAAGATGCCGTCCAGCCCCTCGCTGAGCGCATCCAGTTCCCCGTTGACCGCAATCCGGATCGCCTGAAAGCTCCGCCGCGCGGGATTTTTGTCCTTGCGCCGCACCGCGGGCGGCATCGCGGCGGCGACGATCTCGGCCAGCTGGCCGGTGGTGGCGATCGGCGCCTTCGCGCGGGCGGTGACGATCTTGCCGGCGACCTGCCAGGCATAGGGCTCCTCCCCGTACTCCCGCAGGATCCGGGCCAGCGCGTCGCGGTCAAGACTGTTGACCAGATCCGCCGCGGTGGGGCCGCTCTGGCTCATCCGCATATCGAGCGGCGCGTCCCCGAGGTAGGAGAACCCCCGCTCCCGGTCATCCAGCTGGTGGGAGGAGACCCCGAGATCCAGCAGCGCGCCGTCGAGATGGTCGACCCCTCGCTGGGTCAAAAGCGCCTTTGCATTGCGGAAATTGCCCTGAATGACGGTGGCCGGCAGCCCGCTCAGCCGCGCGGTGGCCGCCTCGATGGCATCGGGATCCTGATCCATCGCGTAGAGGCGTCCTCCCTCCAGCCGCTTTGCAATCTCCCGCGAGTGCCCCGCCCCGCCGGCGGTGCCGTCGAGGTAGAGCCCATCCGGCCGGATCGCCAACCCCTCCAGACATTCATTGAGCATAATGGGAATATGGGAAAACTCCATTTTTTCCTCCCCTGCCTGCCGATTAGATATCGAGTTCCTCAATCGCGGCCGCCATCTCGCCGCTGCGCATGCACTCCTTCATCGCCTGCCAGCGGCCCGGCTCCCAGAGTTCGGCGTAGTCGCCGACCCCGATGACCACAACCTCCTTGTCCAGACCGGCGTGCTCCCGCAGCGGCGGGGGCAGCAGGATCCGGCCCTGCTTGTCCGGCTGCGCTTCCACCGCGCCGGCGTAGAGCATCCGGCGCAGGCCGCGGTTTTTGACCATACCGCTCTCGGAAAGGCGGGAAAAGATCTGTTCAAACTTGGCGCAGGGCAGCGCGATGAGGCACTCGTCCAGCCAGCAGGTGACATAGAACTGCTCGCCCATCTCCTCCCGGAACCGGGCGGGAAAATTGAGCCGGCCCTTGTCGTCCAGCTTCTGTTGATAGCTGCCGATCAGCAAGCCGCCCGCCCCCTCCGCTCAAAAATTCCCCACTTTTACCCGCAATTACCCATTAGACTTGAATTTATTATACCTGATGCCCCACGGGATTGCAAGGAATAGTTTGTGAAAACCGCACAGGAAAAAGCTGTAATCCCGTCGTTTTCGGCCGGTCTTGACAGCAACCCGACGCCATGTGCTAAAATGTTCTTGTGTTTGATTGCGGATGCCCCCTGACCGCCTCTGTGCGGCGGCCTGCGGGCAGGGCTGCGCATCCGGTGTTAGGAGGAGAGAAATTCTATGGGAAACCGAAAACGCGCGTTTGCTTTCTTCGCGGTGAACTCGCTGTTCAACCTCGCGTCCAGCTTTGCGCACCCCGTCACCCCGACCGTCATTCAGGAGCTGGCGCTGCCCGACTACATGTTCGGCCTTGCGCTGGCGGTGATGATGACCACCATGTTCCTGTTCTCCCCGTTCTGGGGCAAGATCAATGCCATTTTATCCTCGCGGGTCTGTCTGCTGATCTCCTGCACCGGGTATGCGGTGGGACAGCTGATGTTCGGTCTGGCCCGCGGGATGGCCGAGATCCTGATCGCCCGGCTGCTGGCCGGCGTGTTCACCGGCGGCGTCTTTGTCTGCTCGCTGGCCTATGTGGCCAACACCACCCCGGAGGAAAAGCGCGGCCAATATCTGACCATCTACGCCACCGGGCAGAGCGTCTTCACCGCGTTCGGCTACTTTGTCGGCGGGATGCTGGGCGAGTTTGGGGTCTGGTACGCCTTCCTCGCACAGGCGATCTGTCTGCTGGTGTCGGGCGTCGGCTTCTTTGTGTTCTGCCTGCCGGACGCCGATCCCGCGGCCGGACGCCCCCAGCTGGGCACACTGGTGCGGGAGTGCAACCCCTTTGCCGCCTTCGCCGCCGGCAAGACCTTCCTCAACCTGACGTGGGTCAAGCTGCTGGGGCTGTGCTGCTTCAGCTATGTGGGGTACAACGCCTTCGAGCAGGTCTTTAATTATTACATTAAAGATCAGTTCGGCCTGACCTCCAGCTACAACGGCACCATCAAGTTTGCGGTCGGCGCCATCTCGCTGATCGCGAACTTCACCATCTGCATCTGGATGATCCGCAACACCAACATTCGCCGGACCATCCTGCCGGTGCTGGTGCTGTCCACCCTCGCGATCCTCGGCGTCATCGTGGCGCCCGAGCTGCTCTCCTTTATGGGGATTGCCGTCGTCTTTTATGCCTGCTATTCCATCTCGGTCCCGCTCACCCAGAATCTGGTGGCGGATTATGCCGGCACCGGCAAAAACAGCAGCCTGATTATGGGCTTTTATCAGGCGGTCCGCGCGATCGGCGGAGTGATCGGCGCGCTGATGGCCGGCGTGCTGTACGGTCTGGACCCCAAGGTGCCCTTCATCTTCGCCTGCGCCGGCTTTGCGATCTCGGTGGTCTGCGGATTCCTGTTCTACACCGCCACCCGCAAGGCGGATGCGGCCCGCTGATCTTTTTCGGCTCTGAACAGATTAAAAAAAGCGTGAGCACCCTGCCGGATGCTCACGCTTTTTTTACTTAAAATCAGTGAAAGGTCATCCCTCTCAGCCGTTCTCCGCTTCCTTGATCTTGGCAAAGCACTCGCTGCAGTAGACCGGACGATCCCCCGTGGGTTTGAAGGGAAGGCGGGCCTCTTTGCCGCAGCTCGCGCAGACCGCGGTGAACATCTCGCGCGGGCCTCTGCCGCCGTTCTTGCGGGCGTCACGGCAGGCCTTGCAGCGCTGCGGCTCGTTCTCAAAGCCACGGCTGGCGTAGAACTCCTGCTCCCCGGCGGTAAAAACGAACTCCTTACCGCACTCTTTGCACACCAATGTTTTGTCCTGATACATGATTGTTCTCCTCTACCTCAAGTTTTTTGCCCACGGAAGGATTCAAACCGACACCTTTGGATAACCAACGCTCTCACTTAAGCTACAAAGGGCATATATCGGGGCAGGCCCGGGTGGGGGCCGCTCTCTCTCGTTTTTGGCGCAAGAAGGCGGATCGCGCCGGTCAGGAAGCGCTCAGGGCGCCCGCCTGAGTTTTCTGCGCACCCGCACCAGCGCATTGTCCACCGCCTTGGGGGACTTGGACAACTCGCTCGCGATCTCCGCATAGCTGCGCCCGCGCAGCGAGAGCAGCAGCGCCCGCTTTTCAAAGCCGGTCAGTTTTGTATTGATGCCGCGGATGGTCTCCCGCAGCTGTTCGCGCAGGATCATCTGCTCTTCCGGACCGGGCAGCGCCTGCTGCTCGTTCAGCAAAACCGCCTCGCTGAGGGGCTGATGCTTTTTGCGCAGGGCCGCGCGCCGGGCGGTGAGCACGGCGTTGCGGATGCAGACCGCCGCATAGGTGGAAAAGGAGGCCTGTCCGTTTTCACAGAAGGAGTTCACCGCATAAAACAGGCCGATATACCCCTCCTGCACCGCATCCTCAAAGTCCAGACCCGGACAGACGGCCGCCCTTGCAAATCGGCGGATCACCGGCATATAGCCCGCGATCAGCCCGGCCAGCGCGGCCTCATCCCCGCCGCGCGCGCGGCGGATCTTTACGGTTTCTTTTCCGTCCGGCATAGCATCGGTTCCCCCGAAAAGATTTAGATCCATTACAGTATAAGTTTTCATTTTAAGAATGTCAATACTATTTTCAGTTTTATACTGATATGTTGAATATTTTATATGCAATATGTCTAAAAATATTTTCTTTTCTCTGTTTGCTGGCCGTAAGCAGCGCATTTTATGGCGAAATATTGTATTTTTAATTGTATAATATACAATTTGTAGTGACAGCTTTTTTGCGTTTCGCCGTCGTTTTTCCACAAAAAATGACCATTTTTTCTTTCTCCCCGCCAAACCACTGCGCGCCGCCCGGTCCTTTTTTTGCCCGCTTTGAGGCGTGCTCTTTTGGGTTGGATTCCCCCTCTTCCATTTTCCTCTTGATTTTCTTTTTTCTGTTCGGTATAATAAAAAAGATTCAGAGATGCCGGTATGATGGAATTGGCAGACGTGACGGACTCAAAATCCCATTCGCCTGTTGTTACCACTTTGGCCGGAATCCTTGATTTTTCAAGGAAATTTGACAATTCAATATGTAAGCGATTTTTAATGTCCCCCCACGATGGACCTCCGATTTCTCAGAGGTTCCATCCGGGGTGTAACTTAAAAATATAAATGCCGGTGTGATGGAATTGGCAGACGTGACGGACTCAAAATCCGTTGGACTAATCCTCCGTGTGGGTTCGAGTCCCACCACCGGCACCAAACCAATATAATCCGAACTTGTTTCCGATAGGAGATGGGTTCGGATTATTTGTTTTTTTCGAGCGTTATGAGGATACCCATTTCCGCAATGGGGTGAAACGGAAACCTACATCTAAGCCAAGAGGGCCACGGGAAAAGAAGAATGGCATATAAATTCAAAAGATGGATGTATCAGTTTATATAAAATCGTATTGCCAATTTCGCTATTATATGGTATATTATTTACAACAATTACTGGAGGTGAAGATATATGGGAAAGCGAGATTATTGGGACCCTAAAGACTACACCCTCGAGGATCAACTAAGCGATATGATTAAAGGCTGGGATGTTTCTGCCGACGACACTAGCGTGATTAAGGAAAAAGATGGTTATGGCAGAGCCTTTGTTTCATCTGATAGTGACAGAGGTCATGACCGCTACGATAAGCATGACGGGAAATGGGAAAAATCCCATTGATTTGGCTATATTTATTTTTGAAGCAAAAAAGGCGGGGTGTCACCATTTTTGGATGACACCCCGCTTTTGCTATGCGCTTATTCTGGTTTTGCCTCTTGCTTCTCCATTTCTCTCTGCTTCTTCCATTCAGAAAACTCCCGCTGCCCTTCCTCGCTCTCATAG
>CALXIJ010000037.1 GCA_944388335.1 uncultured Pygmaiobacter sp. | reverse complement strand
AATCGGAGTGGAACCTTTTGGATTACAGAAAATATGCCAGAACAGATGCAATCCGCCGGCGCAGACGGCGCAGTTTTCAGCGCTTTTGTTTCTTTTTGCTGCTTGCGCTGCTGCTGATGGGATTGGCCGCAATTATTACATGGATCATTGAGGCGATTACGGGCAGTGGGGATTCCTCCTCTCTTGCGGGGACCTCCTCTTCTTTGATCTCCTCGTCGATCTCACAGCCTGCTTCGGGCAGTGAATCCGAGAGTGACAGCACGGCGCAGGGGGTTGTCCTGCCGGAGAAGGGCCGGGTGGAGCTGAGCTACTTTGCGGATGCCGCTTTCGTCGGTGACTCGATCACCGTCGGCTGGAATGATTACAAGGGCGCGGCGGCGCTGCCGGACACCAATGTCATCGCGGCGATCGGTGCGACCCCGCCCACCGATGGCGTCCAGTGGAAGGACGATGCGGGTGAGCTGTATGATCCGTTGGCCAAGATTGTGGAGACGAACCCCTCCAAGATCTATCTGATGTTTGGCGCAAACGCGCTGGTGGCGGATGGGGAGTTTGTCGAGGACAATCTCGTGGAGTCCTATGGCACCTTTATCGACGATCTGCAGCAGAAGCTGCCGGATGCTGTGATCTATATCCAGTCGATCCTCACCCCCACTGCGGCGGGCACCGAGAGCCATGCCGGCCTCACCCCGGAGCGGATCGCGCGGGTCAACGAGCGGCTGAAATCCCTCGCGGAGGAAAAGGGGTGCTGGTATCTCGATCTGGAAGAGAGCCTCTGCCCGGATGGGATGCTTTCGGCAGACTATGCGAGTGATGACGGCCTGCACCTGAACAAAGAGGGCTATATGGCGTGGTTGGAATACCTCATCACCCATGCCGCTTACGATCCGGAGAACCCCTATGTCGGCGGGATTGACCCGGGAGCTTGAGCGCGGAAAAAGTATCAAAAGACAGGGCGAACAGCGTTTGCTGTCCGCCCTGCTTTTTCTTTGAGGGAAAGGATAAAACCTGCACACAAGTCACCGACAGAGGCAGCGCGCAGAAAAAGAGAGTTCCCGCAGCGTTACAGCGGGAAAAGCGGCAGCTCCTCGAGGAAGATGATGTCCTCCCGCTTTGCCGCATCCCCCTCGGCGAGGATGGCGGCCCTTGCAGCAACCTCTGCACCGGCTTTTTCCACCAGTCGCTCGACGGCTTCAAGACTTGCACCGGTGGAGATGACATCGTCCAGAATGGCGACGCGGCGGCCGCGGATGGCCAATGCATCCTTTCCGTCGAGGCAGAGGGACTGGGTCTTTTGGGTGGTGATCGAGTTGACCTCGTCGGTCAGCGGAGCGCGCATATAGGGCTTGATGCTCTTGCGGGCAACAATATAGTAGGGCAGTCCCAACAGCCGGCTGACCTCGTTTGCCAGAGGGATCCCCTTGGCCTCTGCGGTCACGATGTAGTCAATCTTCGGCAGCTTTTCCGCCAACAGCGGCGCGGCGGCGGTCACCAGCTCACAGTCTCCCAAAATCACAAAACTTGCAATGGCGAGATCCGGTGCAATCTGGATGATCGGCAGCTGCCGGGTAACCCCGGCGACGGTCAGCTCATAGGTGGCATTGTCCATGGTTCAGCACAGCTCCTTCTTGTAAAAAAATAGCATTTCTGTGTTTATTTTATCACATTCGGCGGCCCGCGCAAACCAATGTGAAAAACAGGATAAAAGGCGCCTTTAGGCTTGAATGGAACCCCCTTTCATATTATAATAATAAGGTTATAACGGCGCACGGCATTTGGTCCAGAGCGTTAAACACCGATAAAATCGGCAAAAGAGAGGTCTTGCAGATATGAGCACAAAGGCGCAGGCGTTTTTTTCTTCTCTCGCGGGGAAAAAAGTTGCATTTATCGGAGCGGGAGTTTCTCATCGGGAACTGCTGCCCATCTTCGTCCACCATGGCGCACAGGTTACCCTCTGCGACAAAAAGCCCTCGGTGGAGGCGTTCGGGCCGCTGGGGGAACAGCTGCAGGCATTGGGAATCCGCTTCTCGCTGGGAGAAAATTATCTCGACGGGCTGGCAGGGCAGGATATGATCCTGCGCACGCCGGGCTTTGAGTTTTTCACCCCGGCGCTGCAGCAGGCGGGCGCCGCCGGTGCAGAGTTGACCAGCGAGATGGAGCTGTTCTTTGAACTCTGTCCCTGCAAGATCTACGCGGTGACCGGCTCGGACGGCAAGACCACGACCACAACCCTGATCGCCGAGATGCTGAAGGCCGAGGGCAGAACGGTCCATCTCGGCGGCAATCTCGGCCGGGCGCTGCTGCCGATTGTCGAGCAGATCACCCCGCAGGATATCGCGGTGGTGGAGCTCTCCAGCTTTCAGCTGATCTCGATGCACAGCTCGCCGGATGTTGCGTTGGTCACCAATGTGACCCCGAACCATCTGGACCACCACAAGGATATGCAGGAGTATATCAACGCAAAGCGGAATATTCTGCTGCATCAGCGCCCGGGCAGCAAGGCAGTATTGGGGTATGCCAATGAGGTCTCCCGCAGCATGGCAAAGGATGTCATCGGCACAACCTACTGGTTTACCCGCCATGACCGGGTGGCGAAGGGGGCGTTCCTCGATGAGGAGGGCTGGCTCTGCTTTGCCGAGGATGGCGTTGTGACCCGGATCATCCACAAGGACGAGGTGCGGCTGCGGGGAATGCACAATGTTGAAAACCTGCTGGGCGCATTTGCCGCAGTGGCGGGCGAAGTCCGGTTTGAGACGATGACCGAGGTTGCCCGCAGCTTTGCCGGAGTGGAGCACAGAATTGAGCCGGTGCGCAATCTGCACGGGGTGCAGTGGTTCAACGACTCGATCGCGAGCAGCCCCACCCGCACGATTGCCGGGCTGCGCAGCTTTGACCAGAAGATGATCATCATCGCCGGCGGCTATGACAAAAAGATCCCCTATGAACCGCTTGCGCCCGAGATCCTCGCCCATGTCAAGATCCTGATTCTGATGGGACAGACCGGGCCGATTATCGAGCGGGCGGTGCGCAGCTGCAACGGCTTTGCGGAGAGCGGGCTTGTGATTGAGCACGCGCAGAATATGGCCGAAGCGGTCGAAATTGCAAACCGTCTGGCACAGCCGGGGGATGTGGTTTCCCTCTCGCCGGCCTCGGCCAGTTTTGACCAATACCCGAATTTTGAGGAGCGCGGACGGGATTTCAAGCGCCTTGTCATGGCGCTGCCGGAATGATTGCCCGGATTGTGCCGGGAAAGGAACGGGGGTTCTTCGCCCTGTTGGAAAGCGATCCCCTGATCGGCGGCCAGATCGCCACCGCGTTTGATTGCCTTGGGGGAAAAGAGAATCTTTGCGGGTTTTATCAGATGGATCATTCCGCCGCTCTGCTGGTGCAGGGCGGCGGTGCGCTGCTCTGCGGTGGACTGGAGGAGACGCAGCAGGAGGAGCTCGCCGCTTTTCTCCAGTTTTCGGGGGTACACGCCCTGACGGGACGCCTTTGCGCACTGCCCGGATGGGAAGGCCAACAGCTTGTCGAGATGATGCTGCAGCCGGGAGAACGTCCCTCAGCGCCGCTGCCGGAGGGTACCACCCTTTGCACCGATCCGCAGCTTTGGCCGCTGCGGGAGCGGGGGCTGCTGCCAGACACCGTTGATCCGGACGGCTGGTATGCCGATGCCTGCGCCCGGCGCGCGAGGGGATTGGCAGAGATCTGGACGGTGGAGCGCGAGGGCTGTCCGATCGCCACAGCGGGCCTTTATAGCCTGCGCGGCGCGCCTTTTGGCGGATACCTGTCCGGGGTATTTACCCATCCATCCGAGCGGGGAAGGGGCATTGCGCTGGCGCTGGTAAGCCGGCTCATCCAAAAGAGAGCGGTACCGATTCGATTACTGTGCAGGCCGCCGCTGACGCAATTTTACAGCCGGGTGGGATTTGTCCCGACCGGACAGGCCTTTTTGCTGACCGTTCAGAGTATGTCTGGCGGGCTGCGGACGGAAAAAGGTGAAATGTGATCTGCGGCAAAACGAAGAATGCACCCTGCAAGAGGCCATAGGAATGTCTTGAGACAGAATGAGGAGAACGAGAATGATACAGGAGTTTTTTGAGATTTCAGACGATCTGATGGCGCTGGACCGAAAGGCGATGGAAAAATGCGCCGGTCCTTTTGCCCGGATTGAGGAGATCAAGGAGTATAACCAGCTCAAGATGCTGCGGGCGTTTACCAGTTGTGGCGTAGCGTCCCATCATCTTGTCGGAACGACCGGTTACGGCTATGACGATGCGGGGCGGGATACCCTCGACAAGGTTTTTGCGACGGTGGTCGGGGCGGAAGATGCGCTTTTCAGACCGCATTTTCTCTCCGGCACCCATGCGCTGACCGTTGCGCTGTTTGGGGTGCTGCGGGCCGGCGATACGCTGTTTGCCGCGACCGGACGGCCCTATGACACCCTCGGCGGGGTCATTGGTCTGGACGGCGGCGGATATGGGGGACTCACAGAATTCGGGGTCAAGTACGCAGAGACCGACCTGCTGGCGGATGGCAGCCCGGACCTTGAGGCGATTGCAGCGGGCTGCAAGGGGGCAAAGGTCTGCTATATCCAGCGCAGCCGCGGATATGCCGACCGTCCGGCGCTCTCGCTGGAGACAATCGGAAAGATTGTCTCGGCGGCAAAGGGCGCCAACCCGGATGTCATCGTGATGGTGGACAACTGTTACGGCACCTTCACCCAGAAAAAGGAGCCGATTGCAGTGGGGGCGGACCTCATTGTGGGCAGCTGCATCAAGAATGCCGGCGGCGGCATTGCGCCGACCGGCGGTTACATTGCGGGCCGTGCTGATCTCGTGGAGCTCTGCGGCCATCGGCTCACCGCACCCGGAACCGGACGGGAACTGGGCTGCACCATCGACACGCTGCGGCAGATGTATCTCGGTCTCTATTATGCGCCGGGGGTCACTGCCGAAGCGCTCAAAACCAGCGTCTATGCCAGCTGCCTGTTCCGGCTGATGGGGTACAAGACAACCCCTGATTTTGACGCTGATCGCAACGACATCATCACCAGTATCGAGACCGGCAGCCCGGAGGGACTCTGCGCGGTCTGTCAGGGCGTGCAGGCGGGCAGCCCGGTGGACAGTTTTGTCACCCCGGAGCCCTATGCGATGCCAGGGTACGAGGATGAGGTCATCATGGCGGCGGGTGCGTTCACAATGGGCAGCAGCATCGAATTGTCCTGTGACGGGCCGATGCGCGCCCCCTATACCGCCTATTTGCAGGGCGGCTTGAACTTTGCCGCCAGCCGTGCCGGGCTTCTGCTCGCGGCGATGCGGCTGAAAAAAGGATAATTTCTTCGGGATGGAGACACCGAGAGCAATCCGGTGACCGTGTGCTGAAATAGAATAAAAAGGCAGAGGCCGTCGTTGGCAATGAAACGACGGCCTCTGCCTTTTTCAATCGGAAAAGCGTCAAGAGGATTGATCTTCAAGAGAAAAAACAAGTGATTCCCATATCGGGACAGGCGAAGGGCACAGCTTGTCACGGGCAGAATGAAAAATCAGAAATTTAACAGTTCCACTCCGAGAAAACAGAAATCCACCGTTTTGGCGCGCTGCAGCGTAAATTGGATTTGTGTGGAGAGATCCGATTCGGTGTCGGAGGCCAAGACGGTGACAAGGCAGCGATCCGCTTCTTCCCAGACCAGATCTTTCAGGGTAAAGACGGTTGTCCCGCCCCATCCCATCTCAGGTGCGGCGACGCAGGACAGACCGTTGATCTCTTCGGTGGGAATTGTCTCGGGAAGCTGCCCCGCCAATGGGCAGAGCGCGGCAAACTGCTGAGCATAGAATTCTCGCTCGAAAAAATAGATAGGCTGGCCGAATTCGTTCTGGCGGATCTCAATGGCTGCATCGGCAAAATTTTGCTGCAGATAAAGGTTCAAAAAGAGCAGATAATCCTCCAACGAAAAAGTACCCTCCTGAAATAGGATATCGTCCTTTCCGAATTGGGTAACCAGATAGGGGAACAGCGTGCCGCAGAGCTGATGATAGAGCGCCGCATCAGAATCGGAAAGGGCGCTGCAATCCGCACTGTCATCCAGTGAAAGCCCAAACAGCGCCGCGGCTGTCTCGGAGGAAGATGCCTCGAGTCCGGATGTATCGCTCATCTGGCGAGAACTGACAGCTGTTGAATCGGCACACCCGGAAAGAAGGCCTGCACAGAGAAGAAAAAACAGCAAAAAAGAAAAGATCCGGTCTGACATAACAATCCCCCTCCTTTTTGGCGAGACCTCTGCAAAATAAAAAGATACCTTTTATTCTTATGCTACAATCTAAAGAAATTTTTGACAAGAAAAATATCCAGAAAAAATCGAAAAAAGATACAAATTGTATTTTTGAAACAAAAAAATACAGATCTTTGCCTCTGCCAAACAAAAGACAAGACCTGTATCGCTCTAAATTCAGAATTGGCCATAGATAAAAGGCGTTGCGTCAAAAACACCGAAGAAGAGAATGCTCAGCAGCAGCAGATAATAACCGGCCCAGCGCAGGACAAAGGGAAATTTACCGACCTGCTTGGAAAGCGGAAAACGCCCGCCCAGAGATTCGGCAAAGAACATGACCGCAATGGCAATGAGCAGCGGGACGCCGTTGTTGCTGTAAAAGCCGATGTTGGTGAGTGCGGATACAAGGGCCGAGCGGTTGAAAAGGGTGGTCCAGAAATCGGGACCAATGCGGTTGATCAGGGTGAAAGCACTCTCCAACGTCTCCGCCCGGAAAAAGATCCAGGCAAAAGAGACCAAACAGAAGGTGATAATCCGCTGGATCAGGTGATGCAGGGCGGGATGCTTTACCAGCCGCGTTGCGCGGTTGATGGTCATCCGCAGCGGCTTGGTCAACCGTCCGACGATGTTATAGATTCCATGCAGCAAACCCCAGACCAGAAAGGTCAGCCCAGCGCCATGCCACAGACCACTGACCAAAAAGACAATCAGAGTATTGCAGCAGGTGCGCGCTACGCCGCGCCGACTGCCGCCCAATGGGATGTAAAGATAGTTTTGAAACCAGCTTGAAAGGGAGATATGCCAGCGATCCCAAAACTCCCCGATCGATCGCGCGCCGTAGGGGCGGCGGAAATTCTCCTGTAAGGTAAACCCGAGACAGCGCGCCGCGCCCAGCGCGATATCCGAATAGCCGGAGAAATCGGCGTATAGCTGCACGGTGTAGAGCAGTGCGGAGAACACCAGATGGAAGCTGCCGTATTTTTGGGGTAGCGCAAAAGCAGGGGCAAGAATCGCAGCGGCATTTTCGCTGATGACGATCTTTTTGAAATAACCCCACAGCATCTGCCGAAGTCCCTGAGAGACCTGCTTTTCATCATAGCGATGGGGCTGTTTCATCTGGTCGAGCAGGCCGCTGCGGGCGATTGGGCCGGAGACGACCTGAGGAAAAAAGGAGAGCAGCAGGGCGCAGTGCAGAGGATTCTTCTCCGCAGGGCGGGTGCCGCGATAGAGATCAATCAGGTAACCGATTGCAATGAGGGTGTAAAAACTGAGCCCCACCATCCAGACGGGGCTGAGTGCGGGGGAACCTTTCAGCGACCAGTCAAACCAATCATTCAGCAGAGATGCAAAAAATGCGGTATATTTCACATACAGCAGCATCAAAAGGTGGGCGAGGATTCCCACAACAAGCAGTACGCGCCGCTGGCTGCGGCGGCGATTGCGGCTGATGGCCAATCCCAAAAGCCAGGTTATGGCAGTGAGCAGCACCAACACCACCAGCGCCTGCGGGTGTGCGCTGCCGCCGGAATAGGAGGCATACCAGTAAAACAGATAGCTGCATATCAACAGCCAAGGCATCTGCGCCGCCCGGGGCAACAGGTAATAGAGCAGCGCACAGAGCGGAAACAGCAGCAAAAAGGACAGGGCATTAAAGCTCATGCCCTTGTGCAGCTGTTCCTCCAGCCAATGGAGCGCAGTCGCGGCGGTAAAAGGCTGACTGAAGATCTCCTGCTCTAAAAACCGCCACAGCTCCTCTGCCTGCTGTGAAAAAGTCTGTAACATACCCTGTAAACCTCACCTGTGAAAATTCAAACACACACCCGTCCGGGTTCTTTTGTTCTCAAAATCCGCAAAGGCCGACTCGGCCATCTCTCCACTTTTCAGACGGCGCGCCAAAAGAGAAAGGCCGCTTTACGAATCCCCGTTCTCCTTGTGCGCTGCCTGTGCCTGCTCCAGCTCACGGATCCGCCGCTCGAGCAGCGCGGCATTTTGGGTCAGCCGTTTGATCCGCAGTGCAAAACCGCTGATTACCGCTGAGAGGGAGAGCAGAATCAGCAGCACAAAGGCGAGGATCACCAAAAAGATAAAGTTGACCGGGTTGAGAACATGGAAGATGTCGCCAAGCACCAGCACGACATAGGGGAAGATGGCAAAGATCAGCAGCACAAACCCGGAGATCAGCCAGATGATTGCGTACTGGACCGCCAGCTTCTGTTTTTTGAGCAGATAAAAGACCACCCCGAGATAGAACAGGGCGCCGACCACCATAATTGCCTGAAACCAGGGAATCATTATATCATTCATCACGTTATCACCTCACGGCCAAGCGAATCAGTGCGGCCTTTTTCGCGGGGAAAAGGAGAGCCGGTAGACGACCAGCGAGAGGCAGACCTTCACCATATAATACACGGATTTGAAGGAGTGAATGGAAGAGGTGCCGCCGATGCGCTCCTTCATCACAACCGGAACCTCACCAACCCGGTAGCCGGATACCAAAGCGGAGACGATCGCCTCGGGTTCGGGGTAGTCCTGTGCGTAATGCTGGGCGTAAAACTCGGTCAGCGCCCGGTTACAGGCCCGGAAACCGCTGGTCGTATCCTTGACCCGCTGGCCGGTCAAAATCCGGATGAACAAGCTGATGATGTTGATGCCGAGCCGGCGCAGCGCGCTGGACTGAAAACCGTCCTTGGTAATGAAACGGCTTCCGATGGCCATATCCAGATCGCCGTGCGCTACCGGTTCGATCAGTGCTTTGAGGTATGCGGGGTCATGCTGTCCGTCCCCGTCCATCTGGACGGTGATGTCGTAGCCGCGTTCTACCGCAAAGAGGTAACCGCTCTGCACCCCGCCCCCAATGCCGAGGTTGACCGGCAGTGAGAGATAGCTGTACCCGTTTTTTTCACACAGCGCACGGCTGCCGTCGGTTGAACAGTCGTCGATAATGAGAAAATCCACCTCGGGACAGCTCTCGCGCAGTCGCTCAACCACCCGCTCGAGATTCTCCTCTTCATTGTAACAGGGAATCATCACCAGAATTTTCAAAGGGAGAAACACCTCCGTTGTTATCAATCTACCGCTGCCGGCGCGTCGCTGCCGAGCATAAAATCGGTCATCTGACGCAGCAGATTGCCGCGGTCAAAATGCAGGGCGTTATAAGCCCGGCCGCGCCGGCCCATCTCGGCCCGCTCGGCGGCGCTCATCCGATACAGCCGCAGCAGATTTTCGGTCAGAGCATCCAGATCTCCCGCGGCGCAGGCAAAGCCGCAGCCCGCCTGCTGTACCACCCGCGCGCCCTCTCCGTCCATGCAGGCCAGAATTGGCCGTCCGGCAGCGCAGTAGCTGGTGATCTTTGCCGGAATGGTCAGCCCGAGGTCCTCGCTCTTGGCAAGACAGGCAATGAGTGCGTCGGCCAGTGTGTGATAGGCGGGAATGTCGGTCATCGGATGGGGACCCTCAAACGCAAAATAATCCGAAAGGCCCTCCGCCGCGATGGTCTGCATCAGTCCCTCGCGGCTCATCCCGTCTCCGACGAGAATGAAACGAATCCCCTTTTCGCCGCGTGCGCGCAGTCGCCGCGCCACCTCCACAAGATTCTCCAGCGCCTGAGCGGGGGAAAAATTACCGGCGAAAACGACATTGAACTTGTCCCCAAACCGCCGGCGCAGGGCGTGATCCTCGAGATCCTGCGTATAGAGCGCCTCACAGTACTGCGGAATCACCGCGACCTTTTGCGCCGGTTTTCCGGTTCGCTCAATCAGTTTTTGGCGCAGTCCCGGGGACATCGCAATCAGCCGGTCGGCGGCCTTATAGTGCCAGTTCGAGACCCACATCGCAATCGAGCGCAGCAGCCGGTTTTTGATCGGCAGCACCGAATAGAGATTTTCCGGCCAGAGATCCAGCACATAGATGGTGGAGGGAACCCGGTGCAGTTTGCCGTAGAGGATGGCGGGAAAAGCCATCAGCACCGGGCTGGTCTCATAGCAAAAAACCGCATCATAATGGCGCCCGGCCAGACGCAGCAGATCAAAACAGGCGAAAAAGGGGAAGGAGACGTAGTTGAGAAAGATCCGAAGAGAGGTGTTTCCCTTGCGGGGAATCTCCCATGCGCGGAAGATCTCCACGCCGTCTTTCCGCTCACGGCGGCGCTTGAAAAAACCATATCCCTCGGTCAATTCCCCCTTGGGATAGTTGGGCAGACCGCAGAGCAGATCCACCTCATAACCCAGCTCGACGAAACCCTGACAGACGTCGGTACTGCGGAAGGTCTCGGGCCAATAATGCTGGCTGATGACCAAAATTCGCTTTGCCAAGAAGGCACCGCTCCTTTGCCGGAAAAATCAGATGAAAACAAGATGGGGTGCAAAGCGCAGAATGCGGCGTTGCACCGAGGCGGAACACGCCGGTGCAGCTTATCGCTTGAGCCAGACCGTCTCGTTGACAATCTTAGTATAACTCTGAATCAATTTGACGACCTTGACCGAGACATTGGTGTCGGCGTAGTCCTCCGCCATGACCACCGGTTCATGGTTGTCCCGCATCGCAACGGCCAGTTCCATCGCCTGCTCCACGTCGTCCCCCTTAATGCCGCCGATCACAACGCTGCCCTTGTCCAGCACCTCCGGCCGCTCGGTCGAGGTGCGCACCAAGACCCCCGCAAAGCCGAGCATCGCGCTCTCCTCCGACAGGGTGCCGGAATCGCTCAGCACGCAGTAGGCGTTCTTCTGCAGCTTGTTGTAGTCGAGGAAACCAAATGGCTGCATCTCCCGCACCAGCGGATGAAATTGAAAATGACGGGCTTCGATGTACTTGCGGCTGCGGGGATGGAAGGAGTAGATCACCGGCATCCCGGTGTGCTCCGCAATCCGGTTGACCGCGCTCATCAGGGACATGAAGTTCTCCTCGTTGTCGATGTTCTCCTCCCGATGGGCCGAGAGCAGGATATACCGCCCTGCGGTCAGACCCAGTTCCTCGAGCACCTTGCTGTTTTCGATCTCCTCGGCATGGGCGGCCAGTACCTCCCGCATCGGGCTGCCGGTGACAAAGATTGTCTTGCCGTCAATCCCCTCGCTCAGCAGATACCGGCGGCTGTGCTCGGTATAGGGCAGATTGATGTCGCTGATGTGGTCGACGATTTTGCGGTTGATCATCTCCGAGACGTTCCAGTCCCAGCAGCGGTTGCCCGCTTCCATGTGGAAGATGGGGATCTTCAGCCGCTTGGCGCTGATCGCACTCAGCGCACTGTTGGTATCTCCAAGCAGCAGTACCGCATCGGGGCGCTGCTCGACCATCAGCTCGTAGCTCTTGGCGATGATGCCGCCCATGGTCTCTCCCAGATCCTTGCCCACGCAGGACAGATAATAATCCGGACTGCGCAGCCCCAGATCCTCAAAAAAAATCCCGTTGAGCCGGTAGTCGTAGTTCTGGCCGGTGTGGACCAGAAGATGGTCAAAATATTTGTCGCAGCATTTGATGACCTCGGACAGCCGGATGATCTCCGGCCGGGTGCCGACGATGGTCATGAGCTTGAGCTTTCGCATCCCGTGCCTCCTGAAAGATTACTGTAAAAAATTCCCTTTACTCCTCTACCGGCAAAAACCAGGTGTCGGGGTGATCGGGGTCAAAGCACTCATTGGCCCACATAACGGTGACCAGATCCTCCTCGCCGACATTCTCGATCGAGTGGGTGTATCCGGTGGGAATATCCACCACCTCGAGCTTGTCGCCGCTGACAAAATAGTCGTAGATCTTTTCCTCATCCGGCTTGCGGAACCGGATCCGGGCATGTCCTTTCACGACGAGAAACTTCTCGTTCTTGCTGTCATGCCAGTGGTTGCCCTTGACGATGCCCGGCCGGCTGATATTGACGCTGACCTGACCCCGCTCGGGGGTGCGCAGAAACTCGGTAAAGCTGCCGCGGGCATCCTCATGCATCACCAGCGGATAGGAAAAATCTTTTTCCGGATCGAGATAGGAAAGATAGGTGCTGTACAGCTTGCGGGTCAGCGGATCCTTTTGATCCGCGACCGAGAGATCCTGCCGGCTTTCGCGGAACGAGCGGATCGTCTCGGCCAGAAAGCCGAGGGTGGTGGTGTGAACCGGCCCCACCGCAAAGCAGCCGGGCTGGCTCTCGTCCGGCACAAGCCGCCCCTCCATCGCATTGACCAGACAGTCGACGAGGTCGTCGATATAGACCAGCGGCAGCGAGAAGTTGGGATCCCGCACCTCGATGGGCAGATCATGCGCGATGTTGTGGCAGAAGGTGGCGACCACACTGTTGTAGTTGGGACGGCACCATTTGCCGAAGATCCCGGGCATCCTTGTCAGCAGTACCTCGGCGCCGGTCTCTTCCTCATACCGGCGCAGCTGTTCCTCGGCAAGGGCCTTGCTCTTGCCGTAATCGGTGCCGTTGCCCGACTGCACGCTGCTGGTCATCAGGATAGGGCAGCGGTTGTTCGCCTTTGCCAGATAGCCGCACAGGCGAGTGGTCAGATCGGTGTTGCCGTCATAGAATTCCTTGGGGTCGCGGGGGCGGTTGACCCCCGCCAGATGGAAGACAAAGCGGGCCTGCCGGCAGAGCTTTGCCAGTTCCTCCTCGGTGTTTTCACGATCAAACCGCAGAATCTGGGTATAGCCCCGGTGTGCGAGGCCGAAGGCGAGGTTGCGGCCGATAAAGCCCCCCGCACCGGTGATGAGGATCGGATCCTCCTTTTGGATGCCAGCGCGCAAAACAGTCACTCCTTTGCCAGTTCCTGCTTGATATAGTCGAGGCTCAGCAGCTTGTCCACAACCCCCTGCATATCAAGGCGGAAGGTATTGTGGCTGGTGTAGGCCTCGGGTTCGGTCTCGGGCAGGGTGCCCTCCACAAAGTACTTGTCATAATTGAGATCACGGGTGTCCGCGACAACCTTGAAATAGTGGCCCATATCCACCGCGTGCATCCGCTCCTCGGTGGTCAGCAGGGTCTCAAACAGCTTTTCGCCGTGCCGGTCTCCGATGATCTTCGAGCCGGTATCCCCAAACAGCTGCTGCACCGCCTTGGCAAGGTCGCCGATGGTGCAGGCGGGGCTCTTCTGGACAAAGAGATCTCCGGGCTGCGCATTCTGGAAGGCGAAGATCACCAGATCCACCGCCTCATCCAGACTCATCAAGAAGCGGGTCATATTGGGATTGGTGATGGTGATCGGCTTGCCCGCCCGGATCTGGTCGATAAAGAGGGGAATCACACTGCCCCGGCTGGCCATGACATTGCCGTACCGGGTGCAGCAGATGGTGGTATCCTCCGCCTTGACGGTGCGGGCGCGGGCGCCGATGACCTTCTCCATCATCGCTTTGGAGATGCCCATCGCATTGATGGGATAGGCGGCCTTGTCGGTGGACAGGCAGACCACCTTTTTTACCCCCGCCTCGATTGCCTCGGCGAGCAGGTTGTCGGTGCCGACGATGTTGGTCCGCACCGCTTCCATCGGGAAGAACTCACAGCTGGGCACCTGCTTGAGCGCTGCGGCGTGGAAGATGTAATCCACCCCCCGCACCGCCGAGCGGATGCTGTCCCGGCAGCGCACGTCCCCGATATAAAACCGCAGCTTGTCGGACAGGTCGGGGTACAGCCGCTGGTAATCATGCCGCATATCGTCCTGTTTCTTCTCGTCGCGGGAGAAGATGCGGATCTCTCCAATGTCGGTGGTGAGAAAATGCCGCAGCACAGTGTTGCCAAAGCTGCCGGTACCTCCGGTAATGAGCAGGGTCTTATCCTTGAAAATACTATCCATCTGTCGTTCCCTTCCCGACCGGCCAATGCCGGTCGCAAAAAATGATCTTATTCATCAAAAAAACCCACAAAGGGATAAAATATAACTTTATTTAGTATAGCATATCCCGCCGGGTGAAACAAGGAAGAAGCACCCCGAAGAGAGAAGATCTCCCCTTCGGATGAGAGAGAAAAACACTGTAAAATCCCCTTTTTTTCGAAGTGCTTTTTCCGCCGTGAGATGCACGCCTTCTTTCAGTTTCGCTTTTCTGACAGACGGATATGCAGAGAAGTGAGAAAAATGCCCTCAAATGGGCAAAATAGCCCAAAAGAAGGGGGAAATACCCGAAAAACCAGTTCTGCCCGCCCGCAGTCTTCCGGGCAGGGAAAAACAGCGCCGCGTCCGGCCAAACGATGCTTGACGCGGGCGGCGATATTTTGATACCATTTTAATATATTATTCATGTATTAAAATACAATTTACAAAGGGCGGCACCCGCCGCCCGCAGAAAAAGAGAGAGGTTGTTTTTTCAGATGGACATATGGCCCAGTATTCTGCTGATCTTGGTCCTGATTGGGATCAATGCGTTTTTCGCGATGAGTGAGATTGCGATTATCTCGATCAATACCCAGAAGATGAAGCGGCTTGCCGAGGAGGGCAGCAAGGCGGCCGGCAGGCTGATCTCGATTACCGATTCCCCGTCGGACTTTCTCGCGACGATTCAGGTGGGGGTTACCCTGTCGGGTTTCTTGAACTCGGCGGTCGCGGCCGATAATTTTGCCGGGCCGGTAGCGGGCGTGCTCTCCTTCCTGCCGCTGCCTGCGGCGGTGCTGCGCAGTGTCGTGCTGGTGGTCATCACCATCATCATCTCTTATTTCACCCTGATCTTGGGCGAATTGGTGCCCAAGCGGGTGGCAATGAAGGACCCCGATGCAGTCGCGCTGCGGGTGGTCGGGATTGTCTGGGGAATGTACCGGATCTGCCGCCCCTTTGTGAAGTTTTTGGCCCTGTCCACCAATCTGGTGCTGCGGCTGTTCGGCATCGGCGCCGCCAATGAGGAGGAACCGGTGGATGAGGAGGATATCCTGATGATGGTTGAGGCCGGCGAGGAGGCCGGCGCGCTGGAACCGCATGAGCGGGTGATGATCGAGAACATCTTCGAGTTTGACGATCTGCATGTCAGCGAGGTGATGACCCACCGCACCGATATTGCGGCGGTCGAGCGCAGCGCTACCCTCAGCGAACTGATGGAGGTCCAGCAGAGAGAGCGCTTCTCCCGTCTGCCGGTCTATGAGGAGGATCTCGACGACATCGTCGGCATCGTGTATATCAAGGACCTGATCCCGGCCCTTGCCGGAGAGGATGATAAGACCAAGACCGCGGCGGATTTCATGCAGCCGGTCCTGTATGTGCCCGAGAGCATGCGCTGCAGCGAGCTGCTGCGCCAGTTCAAGGAGCGCCGCCAGCGGATGGCCATTGTGGTGGATGAGTACGGCGGCACCGAGGGACTGGTCACAATGGAGGATCTGCTCTCCTCGATTGTCGGGGAATTGGACGATGAGCACGACGATGACGACGGAATTGTTCAGCTGTCCGAGAACAGCTGGATGCTGGACGGAGAACTCGAGATCGACAAGGTGGAGAAGCTGCTGGGCAGCGATCTGTTTGAAAACGACGATTCCGATACCCTCAACGGCTTTATCACCAATATGCTGGGGCGGATCCCGACGCAGGGAGAGGTGATTCCCCTCAAGACCGACGGCTGGATCTGCACCATCCTCGCGGCGAACCAGCGGTGTATCGAGCGGCTGAAGATCGAGCGCGCGCCCCGGCCGGAACAGCCGGAGCAGGAGGCGGACCGGCCGGCGGAAAAACAGAAAAAGCAGAGAAAACAGGAGGAGAGATAAATGACAGCGGCACAGCGCCTTTTGAAGTATGTCCGGGTTGGTACGATGAGCGAAGAGGAGAGCGAAACGACCCCCTCCAGCAGCTGCCAGTGGGATCTGGCGCGGCTTTTGGAGGAGGAGATGCGGCAGATGGGACTGCAGGAGGTGACCTTGGCAGACAACTGCACCGTCTATGGCCGACTGCCTGCCACGCCGGGCTATGAGGCGGTACAGCCGGTGGCCTTTCTGGCTCACATGGACACTGCGCCGGCCTTTTCCGGCAGCGGGGTCTCGCCGCAGGTGATCGAGAAGTATGACGGCGGCCCGGTGGCGCTGGGCGACAGCGGTCTGACGCTGAATGCCGCGCAGTTTCCCCATTTGCCCGGGCTGCGGGGCAAGACGCTGATCACCACCGACGGCACCACCCTGCTGGGTGCGGATGACAAGGCCGGCATCGCAGAGATCCTGACGATGATCGAGCAGCTGGTCGAGCAGAAGATCCCCCATGGGGCGGTTGCGGTTGCCTTTACGCCGGACGAGGAGGTTGGCCGTGGGGCGCACGGGGTGGACCTCGCGCAGCTCGGTGCCCCGGTGGGTTATACGGTGGATGGCGGCGCGGTGGGCGAGCTGGAGTATGAGACCTTCAATGCCGCCGCGGCGCAGATCACGATCAACGGGGTTTCGGTGCATACCGGAACGGCCAAGGGCGTGATGAAGAACGCGCTGCTGATTGCGATGGAGTTCAACAGCCTGCTGCCAAAAGAGATCCCCGCGAACACCGAGGGGTATGAGGGCTTCTACCATCTGGACCGGATGAGCGGCAGTGTGGCCAAGACGAAGATGAGCTACATCCTGCGGGACCATGACCGCGCGAAGTTCGAGGAGAGAAAGCAGACGGTGGCGCGTGCAGCTGCGGCGATGAATGAAAAGTACGGCGCCGGTACCGTCGAGGCGGAAATCAGTGATACCTATTACAATATGGAGGAGAAGATCCGCCCCCATTTCTATCTCATCGAGCGGGCCAAGGCGGCGATGGAAAAGCTGGGAGTCACGCCGGTGATCTCCCCGGTGCGCGGCGGAACCGATGGGTCGATCCTCTCCTACCGTGGGCTGCCCTGCCCGAACCTGTGTACCGGCGGCTATGCATTCCACGGCCCGTGGGAGCACATCACTGCCGAGGATATGGAGACCTGTGTTGAGATTTTGCTGGGAATCGTGACCCAGTTTGCCGCAGCAGAAAAGTGATCGGACGGACTGAAGAGATAGATTACATTGTTTCTCGAGATGCCGAGAGAGAAATACCTGTCCGATAAGAGAAATCCGGCGGTTAGGATACGATTTTGATAGAGGAATACGAGGATTTAACCGTACCGACAGAAAAAGGAGGCGTAAAATGCAGTATCAGATTGATGGAACCCCGTTGCCGGTAGTGAGCTGTACCCTCGCGGCGGGCGAGACGATGATTACCGAGAGCGGCGGCATGGCGTGGATGACCCCCAATATGCGGATGGAGACCACCGGCGGCGGAGTGGGGCGAATGCTGGGCCGGATGTTTTCAGGGGAATCTCTGTTTTTAAATCGCTATACCGCTGTGGGCGGTGAGGGGATGATTGCGTTCGCCTCCAGCTTTCCCGGCTCAATTCTGCCGGTTGAGATTGGCCCCGGCAGCGGGCTGATCTGCCAGAAAAAGGCGTTTTTGGCCAGCGAGGCAGGGGTGGAACTCTCGATCTTTTTCCAGAAAAAGCTCGCCTCGGGACTCTTCGGGGGCGAGGGATTTATCATGCAGAAACTCTCCGGCCGCGGCATGGCATTTTTGGAGATCGATGGTCACGCAATGGAATACCAGCTCGCGGCGGGTCAGTCGCTTGTGGTGGACACCGGTTATCTTGCAGCGATGAGCGAGAGCTGTTCGGTGGAGATCGTCGCGGTACCGGGGGTCAAAAATGCGCTGTTCGGGGGCGAGGGGCTGTTCAACACCGTTGTCACCGGGCCGGGAAAGGTCCTCTTGCAGAGTATGCCGGTCAGCGCGATGGCGGGAGCGCTGCGGCCCTTCTTCCCTAGTTCAGGCAGTTAAAGAAGGCAAACAAAAAAGGACGTACTGCAAAGCTTCGCAGCACGTCCTTTTTTTATTTTATTCTGATTTTTTCTGTGAGAGATCATCCCGGATCTTGCCCGCTTGAATATTGGGTTCCAGATATTCGCGATAGCAATAATCCCACAGTGCCTTGGAGCCGCGTGGGGTCACCGCCTGCCGCTGCAGCACCTCCGAAAGGCGGGTGCCATGCTCTTCCCATGCGATGCCGCCGGTTGCGGCGTTCAGCATCGTGGGCTGCAGGTTGTCCATCGCACGGGCAAAGGCGGCCTCCGGTGTCCGAGCGGCCTCAAATTCCTCCCACAGGGCCCGGATCCGCTTGCCCTGATCCTGCGGCAGCATTGCGAACAGCCGATCGGCCGCCGCAGTTTCCCGTGCACGCTGGGTCTTTTTCCCCTCCTCATCATAGGCAAAGGTGTCGCCGGCATAGATCTCCACCAGATCATGAATCAATACCATGGACACGGTGTGCAGCAGGTCGATCTTCTCGTTGGCGTATTCTCCCAGAAGCAGGGTCATCAGTGCCAGATGCCACGCGTGTTCGGCATCATTCTCCCGGCGTTTGCCGTCGGAGAGCAGGGTCTGACGCGTGATAAACTTCTCCTTGTCGGCCTCCAGTAAAAAGGCCATCTGTTTTTGCAGCCGCTCAGGATCTTTTTTCACCGCGAATCACTCCTCTCAGCCGGAAAGACCGTTCGCCTGACGCTCCATATTCTCTACTACAATGTCGTGAATTTCCCCCAGAGTGGCACAGTACTCGAGCACCTTCCAGGGCTCATTGGTGTGGAAATGAATCTTAATCAGCTCTTCATCTCCGACGGCCAGTAGACAGTCTCCGTCAAAATGTGAGGAGATATAGCTGTCAATTGCATCCTCGTCAAGACCTGTGCCCTCGATGAGCAGCTGAGTATCAAATTTGTAGTCCAGCATGAAGTCCTCCCTCCACCGGCCAGAGCCGGAACGTTTTTTTGATTCCTAATTGCAGTATAGCACAAACCACAAAGGGGGAAAAGCGAAAAAAGACGGACAAAGCAGATTGCTTTGTCCGTTTGCTCTTTCAGGAATGAGCCTCTGTGCGGGGGACAATCTTTTCCACTCGTTTGCGCCAGCTGCCCTGCATGAATCGGATCAGGAAGACGACTGCCCGCAGGCATTCGTCGGCGGCCATCGCCCACCAGACGCCGACCAGCCCCATTCCGAGATGAACGCCGAGAAACCATGCGCCCAGCACCGAGACGCCCCACATGCTGACAACCCCGAGGGCCACCGGAAAATTGACATCTCCCAGTGCGACCAGACAGCGAACCATCACGATGTTGATACTCCGCCCGATCTCCAGCACCAGCTCGATGCGCAAAATCTGTCTGCCCAGCGCGGCGATTGCAGCGTCCGGCGTCAGAAAGTCAAAGATCGGTCCGGAAAAGAGAACGAGGATTGCGGTCACCAGAACCGAAATCGCGCAGGAGACCGCATCGGTGGTCCACACATGGCGAGGAATCTCCCGACGCTGCCCGCTGCCCACCAGATAGCCCAATACAATCTGGGTTGCCTGTGAGATGGCCTGTGAATAGAGATAACACAGGTTGGCCAGCATGCCGCAGAAAACCTTTGCCGCGACGACGGCCGTTCCCATCAGGTTGACCATCCGCAGGATCGAGATCTGGGAGAGATTGTAGGACAGTTCCTGCCCGGCGGAGGGCAGTGCGATCCGCAGCAGACGGCGTGCCTGTCCGTCTCCGGAGGGAATCAGGTCGGCCCGCTGCAGCTGGACCCCAAGCCGCCGGCGCACCATCAGGAGCACCAGCACAAGACCGATACATTTGGACAGGTCGGTGGAGATCGCGGCGCCGATGACACCAAGACGCGGCATTCCCAGCAGCCCGTTGATCAGCACCGCGTTGCCGGCGATGTTGCAAAGATTCATTACAGCCGAGACTATGGTCACCTCACGCACCAGACCATAGCTGCGCAGAATGGCGGCGAAGTTCATATAAAGTCCCTGCACCAGCACCAGCGCGCCGACAATGCCGGTGTAGCCGCAGGCGGAAGCCATCACATCGGAGGGCACCTCCAACAGGCGGAAAATCGGCCCTGCGCCGGCGGTCAGAATGAGGGTCGCAATCAGCCCACCAATGCCGGCGATCAGGGTGGAGACCCCGCACACCCGCCGCACCTGCCGCGCATCGCCGGCGCCGATGGTCTGGCTGAGCACGACGGTGGTCGCGCCCGCCAGCACGCTGAGCAGGATGATGACGATATTCATCAGCTGGTTGCCGTTGCCGATGGCGGCCACCGCCTCTTCCGAGATCCGGCTGACCATGAACTGATCGACATTGCCAACCAGCATCTGAAGCGCTAGCTCGATAAAGATCGGCCCGGACATCCGAAAGACGTCTGCGGCGGTAAAGTTTTCCTTGATCTGCATCCTCATAACATATCCCTCGTAATCTACACAAAAAATGGCTTCTCGCTTAGGTGAGAGCCAGTTTTTTATTATACCTAAAATTTTGCGGCTTGCAAGTATTGATCCGACTAAATACCTGTAAAGTGAAATAATAGATATAGTGGGTCTTAATTTCAGAACAAGGGAAAAACTTTTGCCGAAAAGGGTTGCAAATTCGGCATTCGAGGGCTAAACTGTTAAGAGCCGAGAGGTAAACTGCTTTTTATAAGGAGGGAAAACAGGTGGACACAGTTGGTCGAAGTACCGGGCGATGCGATGATCCTCACCCAGCGGGGGCTGTTGCTGCCTGTCTTTTCCCTTAAAAGGGAGGCGGGCGGCTTTTTGGGCTGACCCGTTGTGATTTCTGCGTCCCGCTCTGCATTTGAGGGAGGCGGGCGCGATGTCATAAAATGGATGTGGATCACCGCAGGGCGCGCTGCCGCGATACAGCACGCACCCTGCGGTTTTTCCTTTTGCCGGGTATCTTCCTTGCCAAAGAAACAGATGGGAGGAATGCATACCATGGAGAGAAAGATGGATATGGAGAAGCTGCGGCTGTTGGCAGACAGCAGGCAGCTGAGGGAATTGCGCGAGGCTCTGTCGAATTTGCCGGCGGTAGATGTGGCCCAGTTTCTGGGAGAGCTCAAGCCGGAGACCGCGCTTTTGGTTTATCGCACCCTGCCGAAGGAACAGGCGAGTGAGGTCTTTTCTGAACTGGACAGTGATCTGCAGCAGGTCATTATCGGATCCATCACCGATGCCGAGCTGGGCGAGATCATGGAGGATCTGTATGTCGATGACGCGGTGGATCTGTTGGAGGAGCTGCCTGCCAATGTGGTCAAGCGGGTGCTGCGCAGCGCACGGCCAGAGACCCGTGCACTGATCAATCAGTTCTTGCAGTACCCGGAAAATTCGGCGGGCAGCCTGATGACCGCGGAGTTCACCGATCTGCGGGCAGAGATGACGGTGATGCAGGCGATCGAACACATCCGGCGCACCGGAGAGGATCGGGAGACGATCTACACCTGCTATGTGATTGATTCGGTCCGCAGGCTGGAGGGCGTTGTCACCGTCAAGGACCTGCTGCTTGCGCCGGACGGAATGCTGGTGCGGGATCTGATGAACCGGGACGTGATCTCGGTTTCCACCCGGGAGGATCAAGAGGTGGCGGCCCGTTTGATGAACAAATACGACTACCTGTCCCTGCCGGTGGTGGATGATGAGAATCGTCTGGTCGGTATCATCACGGTAGACGATGCCATGGATGTCATGCAGGAAGAAGCGACCGAGGACATCGAGGTGATGGGCGCGTTGCACCCGTCCGAGCGGCCCTATCTGAAGACGGGGGTCTTCGCGCTGGCAAAGAACCGGATCGGCTGGCTGTTGGTGCTGATGATCTCGGGAATGCTGACCGGCGGTATTTTAGGAAAATATGAAGCCGCATTCGCCTCGATGCCGCTGCTGGTCACCTTTATCCCGATGCTCACCGATACCGGCGGAAACGCCGGAAGCCAGTCCAGCACCCTGATTATCCGCGGCCTTGCGGTGGGGGAGATCACCGGACAGGATCTGCCCGCTGTTGTGTGGAAGGAACTGCGGGTTGCCGTTCTGGTTGGCGTGATTTTGAGTGCGGTAAACTTTTTGCGACTGATTATCACCTATCCGGGCAATGAGATGGTCGCATTGACGGTGGCGCTGACCATGTTCTTTACGGTTCTGATGGCCAAGACGATCGGCGGCGTGCTGCCGCTGGCGGCGCGTGCGCTGCATGCGGATCCGGCCATCATGGCGTCGCCGCTGATCACCACCATTGTGGATGCGCTTTCGCTGGTGATCTATTTCAGCATTGCACAGCGGCTGCTGCCGATCTGAGTCAAAGAAAAAACACGGAGCCTTTTGAGGCTCCGTGTTTTTTTGACAAAAGCGAAAATTTGAGTGTGGCGTTTCACAGAAGTCCACACAAAAAGGTTCAGGTCATTGTTTTGAGGACGAGGACAACGCGCGCAGCTGTTCCAGCACCCAGCCGCGCCCGGCCGCGAGCTCTGGCTCTTTTGAGAGGCTGAGCGCAAAATCCAACCGACCCAGCAGCGAGCGAAGATATTCCTCCTCGGTGCGGGGATCTTTCATCCGAGCAAGGTGATCCTTTACGCCGTATTTTTGACAATAGTAAAGTGCAGCGCGCAGAGCGCGGCGCCCGCCGCTATCCATCCGCGGACGCTCGTTGACCACGACACCGGTGACACTCTGGCGCTGCCCCTGTCTTGCAAAGCGGATCTTGCGGGTGTTGAGACGAAACCCCTCCCGCTGCAGTGCCTCTGCAACCATCCGGATGACGGGGGCAGGGTCAAAATCACCGGAAAAGATCATGTCATCGCAATACCGGGTATACCGGATCCCTCTTGTATGACACCAATCTCCCACCGCAAAGTCGAACTCCCGCAGCAGGATGTTCGAGATGACGGGGGAGGTGGGCGCTCCCTGCGGCAGCCCATCTCTGCCATAACACAGACAGCTGAGCAGTACCCGCAGCTTTTCGCTGTAAACAGCGGCGGGAAAGACCTTTTCCTTGATCTGGCTGTATCGGACACTGTCGAAAAAGTGCAGGATATCCAGCCGGAGCACCGCTTTGCGGCCGCAGTGGGGAACGGCGTTGTTCCGAATCCCCACGCCGGGCCGATAAGCGGTGGCATAGGGGGAGATGGGAATATGGAAGAGCAGGACCCGCAGCACGGCGCGCTGGATCCGCTTTAAAATCGGGTCGGGAACCGAGAGAAGCCGTGTCCCGCCGTCCCGCTTTGGGATCTCGACCCGGCGGTAATGCCGGCCAAGATGAAAGCTAACCGAAAACAAGGTCGATGCCGGGATTCCAAGATCCTGTGCCAAGGTCTCCGATTCGGTATAGACAATCAACGGTTTCCCTCCTTCCCGCCTGCAGCAGCAGTACAAAGCGTAGCAGGACTGCGCAGCCGTATCTTGGAGCAAACAGCGTTTGCGGTAATACGGCAAGCGGGCCGGCTGAACGCCAGTGAATCAATGTGGAGTGGAACAAACCGGCAGCGACTCGCTGCCGGGGCCAAAAGGCTTTTGCTACTGTCTGCTGTGGACATAGTATAGCAGTAAAGGTTGGTAAAAAACAAGACCGAAAAAAACAGAGAAAAAATTTTTTATTTTTTTAAAAAAAGCTTTTCTTTTTTTAAAAGTTGTGGTATTATAGTTAAGCATCTTATGGAGGCGTAGCTCAGCTGGTCAGAGCGTTCGGTTCACATCCGAGAGGTCGCGGGTTCGAGCCCCTCCGTCTCCACCAAATCGGAGCAAGCAAATATCGCTTGCTCCGATTTTTTTTGCTCAAAAAATCAGCCGATTGCTGGAAAAATAAAAAATATTGCTAATTTCATGTGTAATGACTTAATTTGACGCGATGCAAAGTACAGATTTTATCGGAAAATCCGGAAAGTCGTTGAAAATGCTTGAAGAGATCTGTTTTTTCATGTTAAAATTAAACTTAAATAAAGCTTCTGGTTTTCAGAAAAACAGAAGTTGTACCGAGAAGGTGTATGGGGAAAAGATTGGAGGACATGAAATGATAAAAAAGGTTCGTCTCCTTATTGCACTTGCAATGCTGACGATCTTCCTGACCGCCTGCGGCGGCGGTTCGAGCTCGGGTTCGGCTGCCGGCGGTCAGGATGCCGGCGCAGCCGGCGCTTCTCAGGCGGAGAATCAGCAGGATGCAGTCACGATTGAGACCATCCAGACTGACATCCCGGCGGGCGGGGTCATCAATACCGAGGGATATGGCAGCCTCTCAAAGACCGACCCGACCTGGCAGACCGCGCCCCAGTATGCGCTGATTGGCGCGGATGGGGAATTTGTATTTGACTATGGCGCATTTCCATGCCGGATCGAACTGTATGACGGGATTTTTGTCAACGGAATCGTACAGGATCAGGTTGAAGGCCGGTCCATCGGTGTTTACAGCCTGTTTGACCTGAGTGGCACCCAGATCATCGACCAGACCTATGACTACCTCAGCTTTTTTAATGGGTATGGCGTCGGCATCACCCGCACCCGGACCGGAGAGGATGCTTTTGAGTATGTGGATGACCGGGTGGTCATCAATACCGATGGCGAGGAAGTCTTGACGCTTCCCGACGGGTTTAATTTGGAAGTCAGCATAGGCGGCGGAGATTTTGAGTTTGAGCTGCGCACTTGGACGATGAACTATTTCGGCAGTGTCGGCGGGTATGGAGACGGACTTCTGTGGGTGTCCACCGCCGCCGATATTGAGAAGAATATTTCTGAGGCACAGGGCTTGACCAAAGAGACCCCGGGTATTCTTGAAAAATGCAATCAGATAGCTTGGTATGGCGGCCCCTATTGCGGCTATATCGACCTGCAGGGCAACGTGGTGATTCCTCTCCAGTATTACAGCGCCTTGGCTTTTTCCGAGGGTTTGGCCGCGGTGCGGGAATATGTGGCGCCCTCTGTGCCGATTGAGGAACTCTCCTACGGCGCCAATCTCGGCGGGCTGTGGAAATACATCAACAAGGAGGGCGAGACGGTATTCGGCGGCTATACCGATGCGTCCAACTTCCAAAACGGCTATGCCTATGTGGCGAACGACGAGGGCAAATACGGCTATATCGACCTGCAGGGCGAGGTCGTGGTTCCCATGATGTATGATGCCGCTTTCGGCGCGGGGGACGGACTGTTTACCGTGGGCCAGAACGCGGGAGACCAGATCCGCTACGGCATGGTGGATGCGGAAAACAATGTCGTCGTGCCGCTGGAGTATGATGATATCTCCATCTTCTGCAATGGGGTCGCCTACGCCATTAAGGACGGGACGGTCGTCATCCTGCAGCTGACCTAAAACACACCGCGGGGCTGTTTGCACAATGTCGAGATTAAATCGGACCTGCGGCGCGCCCTGACGGCGGCGGCGGGCGCGGATTATGTGGAATTTGCTCTTGCAAAAAAGACGGCAAAATGGTACGCTATATTAGTTGTAAAAGGCGCTGCGCGAGGGCGCGCGCCGGGGCGGGGCTTTGCGATTTTGGTTGCGGCGGGCCCCGTTTTTGATTTGCGGCAAAACGGCGGAAGGATAGCGGGAGGTAGGGATGGACAAGATCGGGTTTGACAATGAACTATATATGAAAAAACAGAAAGAGCATATCCTTGAGAGGATTGAAGGCGCCAAGGGAAAGCTCTATCTTGAGTTCGGCGGAAAGCTGTTTGACGACTATCATGCGGCCAGAGTGCTGCCCGGCTTTGATGTAAACGCCAAGATCAAGCTGCTGTATGAGCTGCGGGAGATGGCGGAGATCATCTTTGTCGTCTCGGCCGGAGACATCGAAAAGACCAAGATCCGCGCAGATCTTGGCATCACCTATGATATGGATGTGCTTCGTCTCATCGACGACATTACCCATCTGGACATCAGCGTCAACAGCGTGGTCATCACCCGATATGCCGGCCAGCCGGCGGCGGATGCCTTCCTCGCAAAGCTGACGATGCGCGGGGTAAAGACCTACGTCCATAAGCCGATCAAGGGATATCCGACCGACATTGCCTATATCTGCAGCGAAAATGGGTTTGGCGCAAATCCCTACGTAGAGACGACCAAGCCGCTGGTGGTGGTCACTGCACCGGGGCCGGGCAGCGGCAAGCTGGCTACCTGCCTGTCGCAGGTCTACCATGAGACGGTGCGGGGCATCCCGGCGGGCTACGCCAAGTTCGAGACCTTCCCGATCTGGAACCTGCCGCTCAAGCATCCGGTCAATCTCGCCTATGAGGCGGCAACCGCCGACCTTGCAGACGTCAATATGATCGATCCGTATCATCTCGAGGCATACGGTAAGACAACGGTCAACTACAACCGGGATGTCGAGGCGTTCCCGATTGTCCGCAGCACCCTGTCGCGGATCTCGGGCGGAGCTTATGACTACAAGAGCCCCACCGATATGGGGGTCAATATGGCGGGCTATGCCATCTTTGACGATGAGGCGGTGCGCCGCGCGAGCTGTCAGGAGATCATCCGCCGCTACTTTGCCGCAAAGTGCGCCCATCGGCAGGGCAAGGGCACCGAAGAGGCGGTAGAGAAGATCCGGATGATTATGCAGCAGCTGGAGATCACCCCGCACGACCGCGCGGTAGTCGATCCCGCAATGGAAAAATCCCGCCGCAGCGGAATGCCGGCGGCGGCAATCGAACTGCCGGACGGGCAGATTGTCACCGGTAAGGCGAGTGATCTGATGAGCGCCACCTCTTCGGTGGTGCTGAACGCGATTAAGGCGCTGACCAAGATCGACGATGACCTGACCCTGATCAGCCCGATTATCCTCGAGCCGATTGTTAAGCTCAAGACGCAGATCCTCAACGGGCGCAGCACCCTGCTCAAGCTGGACGACGTGCTCACCGCGCTCTCGATCTCGGCGGCGACCAACACCCTGACCGATCGCGCGATGGCGGCGCTACCGCAGCTGCGAGACTGTGAGTTCCACTCCACTCAGATGCTCCACTCCGGAGACGAGGGTACCCTGCGCCGGCTGGGCCTCCGTGTTACCTGCGAGGCGGTTTATCCCGGTAAGGACCTGTTTTTCTGATAGAAAAAAGAAGAATGCGCAGATTGGCGGAGACCTTTTGCCTCAGGGCAAAAGGTCTCTGTTTTCTGCGCTTTTTTGAGGATGTAGAAAAATGAAAACCTGCGGTGATGATAGAGAAACAACGGCCTGTGTCTGTTAAGGGATTCCCAAAAAGCTCTGTCATGATCCTCTTCTGAAGAGGATAACGGCCGAGGACAGCAGCGCAAAAAGATTCTGAAAAGAATACAGTTATCACATATTGTGCAGGATCAAATTGGTGAAAAAGTGGTGAAATTTTCCTTTTTTTCTTCTTTTTAAGAAATTTCTAAAGATTTTGAGGTAAAATGAAACTGTCCGGATGTAATAATTGGGTTGACTCCCTCGTTTCAGTTGATGCAGGGGGGAACATTTGAGTAAGATTTAAGAACGTTTGCAGAACAAAACCAAGAAAGGGGATGGGTTTGCAGATGATACAGCAGATGATGTTTTGGATGATTGATCTTCTGATCCCGAGCGGAATGGTCGCAGCGGGTATGGCTTGGAGGGGGATTGTGCCGCGTCGCCCCTGCGCAGGACGCGGTTACTGCACGCCGCGCAGTATGCGCAGCAGCCGCGCGTGGAGGTATGCGCAGCGCTGTTTTTCGGATCTTTGTGTCCGATTTGGATTTGCATTGATTCTGTTGGTCAGTGCGGACCGCGCGATCAATATGATGGCGCAGCTGATGCCGTCAGACCGGCTTTCGTACCTGAATGCCGGTGTCGCGGTTTTCTTGTTCCTTTCGATTGTGCCGCTGGTCGAATTGAATCTTTCCAGCCGATTCGGAAAGGAACAGCCCTCGTGGCGTACCTGCCCTCAGCATAATTGAGAGAAAACGGCAGACGGCGGGGACAATAATCCCATCGGATGGTGATATATCTGCCTCTTTTGAAAAGAGCAGAGACCCTGTGCGGAAGAAGATTATAAAAAAGCGGGCGGATCCCTTGTTGAAAGGATCCGCCCGCTTTTTTATCTCATTGTTGAAAGGTTGAAAATTCAGTCTGGTGGGCTAACGCTCAGACCTCCGCAGCTGCGGGGGCGGGCGAGGTGGAGAATGCGGCGTACTGATCCTGCACCCAAGCGGTGCTGGAGGAGGGGGCACTGTCCGCTCCGTGGGCCAGCCGCTCCCGCGCGACGCTCAGCATCAGCTTGATCCGGTTTTCCTGATTGACCCTTGTCGCGCTGGGATCGTAATCGATCGCGACGATATTCGCCTCAGGATAGACGGCGCGGATTCGGTTCATCATCCCTTTGCCGCAGATATGGTTGGGCAGGCAGCCGAAGGGCTGCGCGCAGATGATATTGTCAAAACCGTTCTGCTCCAGTTCCATCATCTCGGCAGTCAGCAGCCAGCCCTCGCCCATCTTGGCGCCGCGGCCGATGATCCCCTCAGAGCATTTCATCGTCGAGGAGAACTTCGGCGGAGGGGTCAGACCGGGATACTTTGCAATCGCGTCGATCATCATCTGTTCCCGCTTGGCAAAGTAATTCATCACCAGTCCATAGACCGCCTTGGCCGCCTTGTTGCCGCCGTAGAGATCAATGGTGACCGGGCCGTTGACAACGCAGTAGAGAATAAAGCCCAAAAGCCCCGGGACATTGACCTCACAGCCTTCATTTGCAAGGAAGTGTTCGAGGTGATTGTTGCCCAGCGGGGAGTATTTGATATAAATCTCGCCCACGATGCCGACCTTGACGCGCGGGGTGCGGGTGACATGCAGATGGGCAAAGGTCTTGGCGATCGCGTCAAAGTTGCGGGCCATTTCCTTTTTGGAGCAGCCGTGCCCCGTGGCGAACTGATCGCTCAGCATTGAGACCCAGTAATGGACCAGCCGATCGGAGTCCCCGTGTCGGTCCTCATAGGGACGGGTCTGGTTGGAGAGCAGCATCAGCATATCGCCGTAAAAGACGGCGCCCAGCACCTTCTGGATCAGCGGCAGCGAGAGCTGGAACCCGCTGTCCCGCTCAAGACCGGAAAAGTTCAGCGAGACCACCGGCACCTGACCATATCCCGCTTTTTTGAGCGCCTTGCGCAGCAGATGGATATAGTTGGACGCACGGCATCCGCCGCCGGTCTGGGTGATCATCAAAGCGGTGTGGTCCAGATCATACTTGCCGCTGTTGAGCGCATCGATCATCTGGCCGATCACCAGCAGTGCGGGATAGCAGGTGTCATTGTGAACATATTTCAGCCCGGTCTGTACCACCGACGGCCCGTCGTTGGTCAGCACCTCCACGTCATATCCCTCCTGCAGCAGCACCTTTTCGATCAGTGCAAAATGGATCGGCAGCATCTGCGGGATCAGGATCTTGTGGGTCAGCCGCATCTCCTTTGTGAATTTGGGATAGGACAGCCGGGAACTGGTTTGGATCTCAGACATGGGGTCGAACTCCTTTCACAGAACAACAGAACGATAGAACATACGAAAACGAAAGCGCAATTATCGCCCGATGGCGGCCAGCAGGCTGCGCAGCCGAATGTTGACCGCGCCGAGGTTGGTAATCTCGTCGATTTTGATCTGGGTATAGATTTTGCCCTTCTCCTGCAGGATTGCCTTCACCTCGTCGGTGGTGATGGCATCCACCCCGCAGCCAAAGCTGACCAGCTGCACCAGATTCATGTCCGGCTGGGTCGTCACATAGGCGGCGGCCGCATACAGCCGGCTGTGGTAGGTCCACTGGTTGAGCACCGCGACCTTTTGCGGTCCGGCCAGATAGGCGACGCTGTCCTCCGAAACCAATGCCGCACCGTGGCCGCAGATCAGCTTGTCGATGCCGTGGTTGATCTCGGGGTCAAGGTGATAGGGGCGGCCGCTGACCACGAGAATCGGCATATTCCGCTCTCTGGCGGCCGCGATCACCCGCGCACCCTCCTCCCGGACCCGGTGCATATACCGCTCATACTCGGCATAGGCGGCCTTAGCGGCGTGCCGGACCTCGGAAGCGGTGATGCCGTCAAAATATTTGGACAGGATTGCCGGCATCCGCGCGACAAAATCTCGCATCCGGTGAATGCCAATATAATCGTAGATGAAGGTCTTGCCCTCGAGGCAGCGGCAGTGGGCTGCGATGACCTCCGGGTAGTAGGCGACGACAGGGCAGTTGTAGTGGTTTTCCCCCATGCCTTCGTCGATGTTGTAGGTCATGCAGGGATAGAAGATGGTCTTGACATCCTCCATCGCGCACAGCCGCGTGATGTGGCCGTGCAGCAACTTAGCGGGGAAACAGACCGTGTCGGAAGGGATACTGCCCTGCCCAGAGAGGTAGAGCGCCCGGCTGGAGACACCGCTGGTGACCACCTCGAAGCCGAGATGGGTGAAGAAGGTGTGCCAGAAGGGGAGCAGCTCATACATGTTGAGACCCATCGGCAGCCCGAGTTTTCCACGCGGGCCGGGAACAGGCTTATATTCCGCAAGCAGCCGGCGCTTGAACTCAAACATATTCAGTTCGTCTCCGCTCTTTTTGCCGGCCAGCGGCTTTTCGCAGCGGTTTCCGGAGATAAAACGGCGCCCGCCGTCGAACAGGTTGACCGTCAGCTGGCAGTGGTTGCCGCAGCCATTGCAGGTGACCGCCTTGACCTCATGGGTGAAGTTGCGCAGCGCCTCTTCCCCAAGCAAGCTGCTGACGGCGCCCTTTGCGGCTTTTTCCCGGCCGTAGAGCGCGGCGCCGAACGCCCCCATCAGACCGGCGATGTCGGGCCGGATGACCTCGACCCCCATCTCCTTTTCAAAGGCGCGCAGCACAGCTTCATTGTAGAAGGTACCGCCCTGCACCACGATCCGCCGCCCCAGCTCTTCGGGGGAGGATGCGCGGATTACCTTATACAGTGCATTCTTGACCACACTGATCGACAGGCCGGCGGAGATGTTCTCGATCGAGGCGCCGTCCTTCTGCGCCTGCTTGACGCTGGAGTTCATAAAGACGGTGCACCGGCTGCCAAGATCCGCGGGACGGTCGGCAAAGAGGCCGAGCTTTGCAAATTCCGGCACTTCATAGCCCAGTGCATTGGCAAAGGTCTGCAAAAAGCTGCCGCAGCCGGAGGAGCAGGCCTCGTTCAGATAGATGTCGCTGATGGCGCCGTTTTCCACCTTGAAGCACTTCATATCCTGCCCGCCGATATCGATGACGAAGTCGACATCAGGCATAAAGTGCTTGGCGGCGGTGAAGTGGGCGACCGTCTCAACAACGCCGCAGTCCAGCGAGAAGGCATTCTTGATAATCTCTTCGCCGTAGCCGGTTGCGGTGGCGCTGGCCACCTGAAGATCCGGCCGCTTTTCATAGAGATCCAGCAGCACCGCGCGGACAAGCGGTACCGGGTTGCCGCTGTTGGGCTGATAGCTGGTGTAGAGCAGTTTTGCGTCCTCGTCGATGACCGCTACCTTGACGGTGGTGGAACCGGCGTCGATCCCGATATGTACCGGGCCTTTGGCCTCGGCCAGCTCCCCGCGGGGAACGGTCGCCTTGGCATGCCGGGCGGCAAACGCGTCATATTCTTCCTGACTTGCGAACAGCGGGTCGCTGGTCGCATAGTCGGCGGTTGCGGAATAGTGGTTCAGGCTCTCGATGACGTCCTCGAGATCAAACGCCTCATCGGAATAGAAG
>CALXIJ010000036.1 GCA_944388335.1 uncultured Pygmaiobacter sp. | reverse complement strand
CGGCTGGTGTTGTGCAGCTCGGCGCGGTAGACCTCGCCGACCTCAAATACCCGGCCGAAGAAGGCCACGCTCATCTGCTTGTAGAACTGGGGGCTCTGGGCCAGCACCGCGTCGCTGCCGAAGTATTTCAGCCGGAACACCTCGGCGCCGCCCTCCGCGCTGATCGCGGTGATCTTGGGGGAGTGGATCTCGGCGAAGTCGTTCGCCAGCATGAACTCCCGGAAGCCGTTCTCGATCCCCTCCATAATCCGGAACACCGCCCGCTCCCGCGGATGCCGCAGCGCGACGGTGCGGTACTCCAGATTGGTGCCGAGGGTCGCCTTGAGGGTGCGGTCTGCCATATTCAGCGGATAGGGTGCCGCCGGGCGGGAGAGGACCTTGAAGTCCTCAATCAGGATCTCAACCCCGCCCTCGGCCCGCTTCTCCAGCCGGACCTTGCCGGTGACCGATGCATAGCACCCGTCCTCCAGTTCACTCAAATCGCGCTTGCAGACACTCTGGTCATAAACGGTCTGGATCAGGTATCGCCCGGTGCGCAGGATCACAAAGGCGATGCCGCCCAGCTCCCTGATATTATGCACACAGCCCTCCACTGTGACCTGCTCGCCCTCCTGCTGGGCCAGCCGCTCCGGACTGGCGCAGCGCAGGAGATCTTCGCCCTTGATTTCTGCCGTCATCTTTCTCACCCTTTCCCGGCCGTTACAGCCTACGTTTTTCTGTCCTTGCCATTCCCCTCTATTTTTGAAAAAGGCAAATCCAATATTTCATAATATTAACAAAAATAAAGCCTTTTTTCAACACCGGCGGCCAAACAATTCCTTATTATTTTTAATAAATCAGCCGTTTTGTGCCGCCAGCGCCCGATCGAGCACCGCGCGGATCTGATCCTTGGTGCAGCTGCCCTCGTGCAATTTTTCCCGCCCGAGGAAGTAACAGGGAACATAGTAATAGTCGTACTGATCCGCCAGCGCAGGCTGCTCCCCCTCGTCGATCTGCCGCACCTTGACCTGCTGATAGCGAGGCTCCTCGCGGCAGAGCTCCTCCATGAATTTGAGCGCCCTTCTGCAATGCGGGCACCCTCTGAGCACAAACAGGGTCAGTTCCATTGGCACATTCTCCTCTCAGTTTCATTCTTTTGTTTTTTGCCCCACAGGGCAATTCTGCGGCCCGGCACGGGGCATATTCTTATTATATCAATTTTTTGTTAAAAATGGTTCTCATTCGACCCTTCTGTGCTTAACATGACGTTTCTTTTATGCTACAATACTGGAAACAGCAGCCAATAAGGGGGTGAGGGGGTTGACCGAAAAGGATTTGACACCGCGCGCACCGATGCAGGACACCAGTGCGCCCGCCTGTGCAAATTCCACCGAACAGGCCGCACCTGCACAGCTGCCGATGCAGCAGATTGCCGGCACCTCGGCCTGCGCGGGGCTGGCGCTCGGCCCGGTGCGGGTCGTCACCCGCCGCAGCTCCGCGCTGGGGCGGATCGTGCTCGAGCCCCCGCGGGAGACCTCCCTGTTCAAAACCGCTCTGGTGCTGGCCAAGGACGAGATCGCAAAGCTCAGCGAGATGGCCTCCGAGAGCGATAAGGCGATCTTCACCTTTCAGATTGAAGTGCTCAACGACCACGGCCTGCAGGACGAGGTGCTGGGCTATATCCAATCGGGTTCCGGCGCCGCGGACGCGATGGAGCGGGCGGAGAGCCTGTACACCGCCAAGATCCGCAGCCTGCCCGACGAATACCTCTCCCAGCGGGCGGGAGACGTTCAGGACGCCTGCCGCCGGGTGGTGGACATCCTCGACGGGCGCCCGCGGGAGCAGATCACCCTTGATGGCCCCTGTGTGCTGATTGCGGATGAGCTACTGCCCAGCGAGCTGATCTCGATCGACCGCAAACTGCTGCTGGGTCTGGTGACCTCCGGCGGCTCCACCCAAAGCCACGCCTCGATCATCGCCCGCACCTTTGGGATCCCGGCGGTCGTGATGGCCGGCCCGGAGGTGCTCAAGGTGCCGGAGGGGACGATCTGTGCGCTGGACGGCGGCACCGGCGAGGTGGTCATCCATCCGGATGAAGCCACCTATGCGCGGTATACCCACCGGATCCATCTGGCCCGGCGGCGCACCCTCTCACAGGAGCGGCTGCGCACCCAGCCCTGTGTCACCCGGGATGGCGTGCGGGTGGCCCTCACCGCCAACTGCAGCGGACCGCAGGACATCGCGCAGGCGATCTCCCTCGGCGCAGAGGGGGTCGGGCTGCTGCGCAGCGAATTTCTGTTTCTCGACGGCAATCTGCCCGACGAGGCCGAACAGCTGGGCTTTTACCGCAGCTGTATCCTCGCCGCCGGCGGCAAGCCGGTCACCATCCGCACGCTGGACATCGGCGCGGACAAGGATGTCTCCGGCCTGACCCTGACCGAGGCCAACCCCGCGCTGGGGCTGCGGGGGCTGCGGTTTTCTCTGGCCCGCCCCGATCTCTTTCTCGCGCAGCTCTGCGCGCTGCTCAAGGCCGGGCTCGCGGGGCCGCTGCGCATCATGTTCCCGATGGTGGCCTCGGTGGAGGATTTTGACCGCGCGATGGAGATGGTCGCGCAGGCCCGCGACACCCTGACCCAGCGGGGCGAGGCCTTTTCGGACACCATTGAATTCGGGGTGATGGTCGAGACCCCGGCCGCCGCGCTGCTGTCGGACGAGCTGGCCAAGCGGGCGGACTTTTTCAGCATCGGCACCAACGACCTGACCCAGTATGTCCATGCGGTCGACCGGATTAACCCGGCAGTGACGAGCTACTTCACCCCCGCCTCCCCCGCCGTGCTGCGGCTGATCCGGCTGACCGTGGGGAACGCGGAGCAGGCCGGTATCCCCGTCTCGATCTGCGGGGAGTCCGCCGCCGACCCGGATCTGGCGCTGCTCTATGTGCAGGCCGGCATCCGCCGCCTGTCGATGTCCGCCCCCTCGATCCTCGCGGTCAAGGAGCGGCTGATGGACGCAACTGCTGCGACCGGCTGAGAGTGGGATTTCCCCTCTCGGATCAAATAAAAGGAGCGTTTGTTTTCTATGCAGAATTATGTCATTATCACCGATTCCACCGGAGACCTGTCCGAGGCGCTGGTCAAGGAGATGGATGTCACCGTACTTCCCATGTCCTTTTCGATCGGTGAGAAGAGCTACAAGAACTATCCCGACAACCACGAGCTGTCCGCCGAGGATTTTTACGCCATGCTGCGCGCCGGGGCGATGTCCACCACCGCACAGCTGAACACCGTGGCCTATCTCGACGCGGCGACCCCCTTCCTCGAGGCGGGGCAGGACGTGCTGTTTCTGGTCTTTTCCAGCGGCCTCTCGGGCAGCTACAACTCCAGCCGGATGGCGGTGGAGGATCTGCGGGAGAAGTTCCCCGACCGCAAGATCCGCACCGTCGACACCCTCGCCGCCAGCATGGGCGAGGGGCTGCTGGTCTGGCACGCGGCGATGCGGCGCAAGGCGGGGCAGAGCCTCGACGAGGTGGCCGACTGGACCGAGGCCAACCGCAACCACCTGTGCCACTGGTTCACGGTGGACGACCTGCACTTTTTGCGCCGGGGCGGCCGGGTGAGCGGCGCGGCGGCGGTGATGGGCACCATGCTGAACATCAAACCGGTGCTGCACGTCGACGATGAGGGCCACCTGATCCCGATGGAGAAGGTACGCGGCCGCCGCCAGAGCCTTGACGCGCTGGTGCGCCATCTGGACGAGACGATCACCGAGGGTGAGAACGCGACCATCTTCCTCAGCCACGGGGACTGCGCCGAGGACGCCGAATATGTCGCCTCGAAGCTGCGGGGCCGCCATGGCATCGAGCGGGTGGAGATCAACTTCATCGGGCCGGTCATCGGCAGCCACTCCGGGCCGGGCACCGTCGCGCTGTTCTGGATGGGCAGCAAGAAATAATTGCAACCGTTGCACAGAGCAACAGCAGGGCGGGGAGCAGATTGCCCCCCGCCCTATTTTTATTTCCTGTGCGGGCAGACGCCGCTGTGTCCCTTATACCGGCGCCGGCTGCGCATTTTTCCCTCGCAGTCAGGTGCCGCGCAGCCCAACCCTTGCGCGCCGCGGCCGGGAGCCGCGCTCCTCCTTTCCGTGGGATTTCTCCCGATGCAGAGCGATTTTCTCTCTTTGCTTTGCCCGATGTCCGGGGGCAGAGTCCCCCTTTGCTCTCCCGGCGCCGCTTTTTCAGGGGCCTGCCGCAGCAGATCAAACAGAGGATGCCCGGCCCGCGCTCTTAAAGAGCACGGGCCGGGCATCCTTTTCTTTTTGGAGCTATGTCTTATCCTTGGAACTTCAGATCGAAAGGTCACTCCAGCGCGACGATTTGGGCGCGCAGCGGCCGGGGCGGGATCTCCTCAGCCGGATCGGGCCAGCCGAAGGCGACCGCGCCGCAGATGACCATCTCGGGGGCAAAGCCCAGCTCCCCGAGCAGCGCGGCGAGATCCGGCGCATCCTCCAGTGTCGCGAACTGGTCCACCCAGACCGACCCCAGCCCCATGCTGTGGGCGGCGATCATCATGTTCTCCAGCGCGCAGCCGGCATCCGCCCGCCGCTCGAAATTTTCCCGCCGGTCGAGGAAGAGCACCACCAGCGGCGCACCGAAGAAGTTGTGGTCCTCCTGCACACCGCCCAGATGCCGGGCGGTCAGTGCGACCAGCTTCTCCCGCGCTTTCCTGCCGATCTTGCAGAGAACGAAGCTCTGCCGGTCCCACGCATTCGGGGCGCACCGGCCCGCCTGCATCAGCGCGTCCTCCAGCTGGGGCGGGATCTCCTTTGCAAGATAGGCCCGCACACTGCGCCGCTCGCGCAGCGTGCGCAGCACCTCATTTTCGGTCCGCATCCCCTCACTCCGCATGGGCCGCGGTCTTGAGGGCGAGCTGAACCAGATCGTCCATCGTGTGGGCGGGATCGCGGTCGGGCAGCTCGACAAAGATCTCGTTGCCGTTCTCGTCATACCGGATGCCGGTGGTGATGCCGACCATCATCAGCGCGCGCGCGCCGAACTGGGCCGCTGCGGTGTAGAACGCGGTGCCCTCCTGCTCGGAGCAGAGCATCCCGTACTGTTTCCAGAGCTTGGACTTGTAGGTCTCGTCCCGGTAGAGCCGGTCGTTGCAGATGGTGCCGCCGACATAGGTGGTCAGCTTCATCTCCTTTGCGATTCGGTCGGCGGTGCACAGCAGGCCGAAATCCGCCACCGGGGAGAAATGCCCGTTGAAGATGTTGTCATTGATCCCGCTGGTCGTGCTGGTCGCCTGCGAGAGGACGATGTCGAAGTTGCGCATGTCCTCCCGGTAGCCGCCGGAGGTGCCCGCCCGGACCAGAATCTTGCAGCCGTAATCGCGGCAGAGCTCGGTGGCGTAGATCAGCATCGAGGGACCGCCCATCCCGACCGCCATCACCGAGACCCGCACCCCCTCATAGGTGCCGGTATAGCAGTAGGCGCACCGGGTCCGGTTGACCAGCACCGGGTTCTCGAGATAGGTCTCGGCCATGTGCTTGGCGCGGTTGGGGTCCCCCACCAGTACAATCCGCTCGGCGATCTCGCCGACCTTGGCATCGTTGTGCATCGTCATCTTTTTATCGCTCCTTTTCGCCCGTCCGCACGGCCTTCCCATCCGGACGGCCTGTTTTTTTCATTATACCGCGAAAGGGGCCGGGAGAAAAGAAAAAACAAACGCATTTTCTGCGGGAAGGTTCTCTTCCATCCCTCCCGACGCCCGCCGCGTCACCGCAGCGGATATCCCCCGAAAACCCGGACGCGGTCCCCGCTGCGCCGGCCGGCAGCAGATCTATCTTCGCCTTTTCCCCTCCCCCGCAGCGCCTCCTTTGCCAAAACTGATTCTGAGATCCGTCTTCGCCCG
>CALXIJ010000035.1 GCA_944388335.1 uncultured Pygmaiobacter sp. | reverse complement strand
CGTGACATGGTCGCCGACAATCAGCAGAGAATTGCGGTCGAGGAAGGGGTGCTTGACCTCCATCAGCTCAAATTCGCTGCCCTTGAGCCGGGGCTCCTGAACCTCATAATCACTGATGCCGCAGGCCTTCATCGTGGATTCGACCAGAGCCTCAGCCATGATGTAGTAGGTATCATTGACCTTGACAAAGACATAGTCAAAATCCGGGCCAAGGCAGATCGCAAGGTTTGCGGGCAGGGTCCAAGTCGTTGTGGTCCAGATCACGAAACGGGTCTTTTCCATCGGGATCCCGACGCGCTGCAGGGTGCCGTTGTCCTTGACAACCTGAAATGCGACATAGATGGAATCGCACTCATCGTCGCTGTACTCGATCTCTGCCTCTGCGAGCGCAGTCTTATCGGTCGGGCACCAGTAAACCGCCTTCTTGCCCTTGTAGATGTATCCCTTCTTCGCCATCTCGCCGAAGATCTTTACCTGAATGGCCTCAAACTCCGGCGCAAGGGTCAGATAGGGGTGCTTGAAATCGCCGACAACGCCAAGACGCTGGAACTCGTCAGACATGATGTCGACGTGTTTGAGCGCAAAATCACGGCAGGCCTGACGCAGCTCCAACTGGCTGATGTTGGCCTTGTTGTCTCCGGCGGCCTCGAGCGCTTTCAGCTCGATGGGCAGGCCATGGGTGTCATAGCCCGGCACATACGGAGAGCAGAAACCCGCCATATTTTTGTAGCGGACGATGATGTCCTTGAGCACCTTGTTCATCGCGGTGCCCATATGGATCTTGCCGTTGGCATACGGAGGACCGTCATGCAGCACATAGAGGGGTTTGCCCTCATTGCTCTTGAGAATCTGGCTGTACAGATCATCCTCCAGCCACTGCGCCACCATTTTGGGCTCTTTCATGGGCAGCCCGGCACGCATGCTAAAATCGGTCTTGGGCAGATTCAATGTTTTGTTGTAATCTTCCTGCACGGGTAATCTCTCCTCACTTCTCTACTATTCTCTCAACTTGACCATCAAAGAGGAATTATTCCTCATCGTCTGCAAAGTTTTCTTTCTGGTAGACCTCAATCTCGGGATCTTCCTGCGGTGCGGCTGCCGAAGAATCCGCAGCGTCGGTATTCTCTGCCTCGGTGGCAGGCTGTGCTTCCTCGGGAAGGAACTCCTCACCAAAAACAGCGGTATGTGCCTCGTTAACGCTCTCATCCAGCTGGCTGAGCGCCTCAATATGCTGCTGATAGAGGTTCAAAATCTTACCTTTGAAATTGGTGACCTCTGTCTCCAAAGCGCGCAGGCGGTCCTTCTCTTCCTTTTCGCGCTGATCGGCCGCCTCCAGAATCCGCTGGGCCTTGCCCGTCGCCTCCCGGATGATCGAATCTCCTTTCGAGCGAGCTTCATGAATTACATTTTCACCCAGACGCTGCGCGTTGAGCAATGCCGATTTAAGGGTATCCTCATCGGCGCGGTACTCCTCGACCTTCTGGGCCAAAATATAGAGCTTTTTTTCAATATCTTCCTTCTCTGCAATCAGCTGGTCGACACCGGCGGCAGTCTGCTCGAGAAAGGCATCTACATCCTCGGCACGGTAACCGCGTAACGCTTTCTCGAAGGTTACCGATCTAATTTCTTCTGACGATAACATTGGTTGATCACCTCAAGTCAATATTTGATGCAGATCACAAAGCTGCGCCCTTTCTTGCTCTGTCCACACAGGGACTGCAGCCGAAAGCGTCCGGTTCCACGAACTGTGAGAAGATCCCCTTCTTCAAGCATCGTCGAGGGGGCGCTGCGAACAATATGGTTGACCAGTACCTTTTCCGTACGAATTAACGCGGCGGTCTGCTCCCTGCTCAGGTGCAGCAGCGCCGCAAGGACGGCATCCAGCCGCAACGAGGCGACGCTGATCTTGACCGGTTCCCCGGAGGCGGCACAGATCGACTGCGACAGCTGTGTGATTGCCGCAGAAACGCTCTCGCGGCCAACTTCGCTCAGCTGGCTGCAGATCAGTTTCGCCGTCGCCGGCAGTGCAAAGACGATTGCGCCCTCTTCATCCGGAAGAATATCCCCCCCGCATTCCCGCTTGAATCCGAGCCCCATCAGCGCACCGAGATAATCCCGATGGGTCAGGTGATCGGCATGTCTGCAACTGATGCGCAGGCCGACCACCGGAAACTGCTCAAAGGAGGGTTCTTCCCCCTCATACAGCGCGAGGACAGTCCGCTCGGCATCCGAATAGCCGCCAAAGAAAAGATGTCCCTGCCAAGAGAGCCTAGCCAGTTGGGCCAGAGCGAGCGCCTGCTGACGCTCGTCCAAAAAACCGGTAAACTGCAGACGGCCGCTGCTTTCACAGCGACCTGCAGCATCGGCGACCCGCCGGCAAAACAGCTTTTCCTCAGGGGTGCTGGGGGGCAGATAACCGCCCAATTAGAAGAACACCCCGTTGCTTTCCAGCTCGTCCAGAAGATCACCCATGATATCAACATTGTACGGTGTGATGATAAAGGTGCTGTTGGCAACACGCTTGATCTGGCCGTTATTTGCATAAGCCACGCCGGAAAGAAAATCGACCAGCCGGCGGGAGATGTCCTTATTGGTCGACTCGAGGTTGAGCACAACCGTCCGTTTGGCGTTCAGATGGTCCGCGATGGCACTGGCATCATCAAACCGCTCCGGTTTCACGAGAACGACCTGAAGCTGGGTCGTCGCATTGATGTTGACAACCTTGTTCCGCTTGGGCTGGGCAGCGGTTTCCTGTGCATCGTACCGGTCATCCTGATCGGCCGCATTGTAGCCGGACTGCTGGCCATTGATGAAATTCATATCATCGCCGTAATCGTCGTACCCATCGACCTCATCATCATCGGGAACGCCCATCAAATTGCTGAGTTTTTTAATCAGTCCCATAGTCTATACCCTGCCTTCATAAAATACTTGCTCAATCCGGCGCGGACGGCGTCGGCCGTCCGCATTTTTGTGCATTGATATTAGTATTATCACTTTTTTTTGCGCCAATGTCAACAAAAGCCGCATAAATAGTTGCCGCTCGGCCTTTAAATTCAAATCGAATTCGACCGCTTAGAGCAGTTTTCCGGCATAGAGATCTTTTCCGGAAACAATGATCTCATCGTAGAGCAGCACCTCGTTTTTCATGCTGTTTTCATCGGAACCAATCCGCGTCTTTGCCGGGACAATGACATAGTGGTCGTTTTCAAAGATCGGATCAATTCTCTTAAACTCCACCGTGTTGCCGTATTTGACATACACCCCGGTGACCTGATTGCCCTCTTCATCGGTGACGATATGGACCGCAGATTGTTCGATACAGACCCCCTCATACCGGGCAAAGGAAATCTGTGCCGTTTCGGTGCGCAGGTTTACCGTCTCGTCGTTGATGTAATCGCATTTCAGCACAACCAACGCCGGACCGCCGTTTGCGTCCTCTTCGACCCGCACAACCGTTGCCGGAATCTCGGTCGCATCGGTGTAGTCAAAATCGATCTCCACCTCAATCTGCTTGTCCTCACTGATAAATCGCTCGGCTGCCGACGCATCGACAAAGCAGTAATAGTACCACTCATAGTCGCTGATGACCTTTCCGGCACCGCGGGTCAGCTGTACCTGTGATCCATCCACAAGTGAGAGCAGCTCTTCCCTGCTCATTGCGGCGGCAGTATCGGGATTGAGAGTCCCTTCCATGCCATCGGTCATGGAGGAGTAATATCCGCCCTGCCCCGGCGCATAAAGGTACTGTACCGTGCTGGCCGCAGCGGCCGCAGCATCCCGCAACGCGGTCACCTGTGCGATCTGTGAGGAGAGATCCAACGTCTGTCCGGAAGCTTCCGCCAGACGGTTTGCAACCATGGTCAGGTTGTTTTTCGCCTCTTCCAGACCGCTGTAATATCCGCCAGCGAGGAGAGAGAGAAGTTCAATAAGGCCATCCTGCTGTTGTCGGATCAGCTGATCAACATCCATGCCGCCCGCGAGATCCTGCGTCTGGGACTGTTCGAGCATCTCGAGCTGATCATCCAACCGGGTCTTCAATGCCCAGCTCTGTGCCTGTGCCTGTCCGGAAAAGACCTCCGCGACCGCGGCGCCGGAGGAAACGCGTTTTCCGTCTTCCGCAAGATAATTCAGCACACCGCCGGCGCTCTCCAAAGCCTGCTCCCTGCGCACGGCAATCCCGCGCGCAGGAACGGCGTCTGCGAGGGTGGAGGTTACGGCAGTCTGGGTCTGATAACCTCGAAAGAAGACCGGAATCAGCTGAGCTGCAATATAGAGGATCAGCGCCGTCAGGATCCCGAGAATCAGCCAGCTTCGCGCGCCTCGCTTAGCCATTGTTCTCCCCGTCCTGCTGCAGATTCACGCATTTGGTCGGTGTGATGGTTGAGACCGCATGCTTATATACCATGCTCTGCTTGCCATCACAGTCGAGCATTATTACGAAATTGTCAAATCCTCTCACCGTACCACGCATCTGATACCCACTGAGCAGATAAACCGTGACCGGAATTCGATCCCGGCGCAGTACGTTCAAAAAGAGATCCTGCAGATTGGTCGCTTTCATAAATTTGCCTTCCTTTCCGCCGCACCGCTGCGGCGCAGGGCGGATTTTACCGCCCCTAGATTTGAGATGGATGTTGTAAAAAGCACTGTTTTACGAGAGAAACTGCTGCACCAGTTCTTCCGGATGAGGGTTTCCTGCATCCAGCCAGATCGTCTCCTGCATCCGGCGAAACCAAGTCAGTTGGCGTTTGGCATAATTGCGAGTAGCCTGTTTCAGCTGCGCAATGCAGGAATCAAGAGAACCGGTGCCCTCAAAAACGGGAAATAGTTCTTTGTATCCGATCGCCTGCGCCGCTGTAATCCATTGGTCGCGATGGTCAAAGACGAGTTTTGCCTCCTCGAGCAGTCCCAAGGTGAGCATCTGGTCAACCCGGATCCCAATTTTTTCGTAGAGCTGCTCCCGGTCGGGGTAATTTAGACCGAGCACCAATGCATCATAGGGACGCTGATCCGGTCTGGAACAGCGCCGCTGGTCGCTCATTGTCTGGCCGGTCTTTTCATAGAGTTCCAGAGCGCGCAGCACCCGTTTTCGATTATTGGGATGAATCCCCCGTGCAGTTTCGGGGTCAATCCGCTGTAATTTCTCGTACATCGCCGCATCTCCCAGATGCTCTGCTTCCTCAGCCAGACGTGCGCGGGTCCCGCCGTCCTCCGGCTCGTCCGAAAAATGAATCCCGTCCAAAACAGAAGAGAGATACAGCCCCGTCCCTCCTGCAAGGATTGGCAGTTTTCCCCGGGCGGTGATCTTCTGGATCGTCTCATGAGCGAGCTCACAATACTCCGCGACGCTGAACAGCTGATCCGGATCTCGAATATCAATCAGGTGATGTGGGACTGCCGCTTGCTCTGCGGCAGTTGCTTTGGCGGTTCCAATATCCAGCCCGCGATAGATCTGCATCGAATCAGCAGAGATGATCTCCCCGCCAAACTGCTGCGCCAGCCGGATCGCAAGTCCGGTCTTTCCCGATGCAGTGGGGCCGAGCACCACCAACAATTTGGGTTTATTCTCTGCGGCCAAACTGTTTTTCCAGCTCCTTTTGTGTCAGTCTAATCAGCACCGGACGCCCGTGGGGGCAAAACGGAGGAACTTCACCGCTGAGAATCTGGTTCGCAAGTGCGAGCAGGGTCTGCGCGGGATCCTTATCCCCCGCCTTAATGGCTGCGCGGCAGGCAATGGAATGCAATACCCAGTCCGTTTTCTCACTCAGGGTGTCCCTGCTGCCGCTGGCGAGTTTCGCGGCGATCTCTTCGGTCAGTCGCTCTACGCTCTCCACCGGCACATTCGCGGGAACCGCGCGCACAAGCACACTTGCGCCCCCGAAATCCTCTACTTCAAAGCCGGCGTTTTGCAGCAGCTTCTCCTCTGAGAGCAGTGCATTTTTCTCTGCGGCGGAGAGGGTGACACTGATGGGGGTCATCAGCATCTGTCCGGCAACTTTTCCGTAACCCGCAACTAGCTTTTCATAGAGTATCCGCTCGTGCGCGGCGTGCTTATCAATAAGGATGATCTCATCCTCGCATTCGGCGATGATATAGGTTCTGAAAGCCTCCCCGATATATTTTAGCGTTTTTTCTGCCGTTTGCGGTGCGGATTCTGTCGAAGGGACTTGCGGTTCCTGCGGCAGTTTTTCCTCTTTCGGCAAAATGGGAGAACTCTCTTCCTTATCCACAGCGGGCTGGGACGGCAAAACCTGCTGCATGCGATCGGCAGACCAATCGGCCGATCGATATGAGGAGAAGGCAGGATCCTCCTGCGGTGTCTTTTCAATATCCAGCGCATGCAGAGAGCGCCGGGTCTGATAGGCTACCTGCGCTGTCTGCTGGAGCAGATCATCACGCAATGGCAAAGCGGACGAATCATAATGCGCCGTTTTTTCCGGTTCGGGTGCAGTCTGCGGCATCACCATCCGCATCTGTTCCGCTGCCGGCGCTGCTTTTGTCTGCGGCGCAGCCGGCTGCGGTGCAGTAAACGAGCTTTGTGCGGCAGCGTGCTCTGACACAGCGGAAGATGCTGCAGCTGAGAGATCAAGCTGCTTTTTGGGCGTATCCGTTCGGGTAACAACACTGCGGACTGCCTTGTACATCAGATCGAAGATCTCTCCGGTATTGGCGAATCGCACCTCGGTTTTGGCAGGATGGACGTTCACATCGACCCGTTCGGGCGGCATGGTCAGATTCAGTACGCAGCCGGGGAATTTGCCCTGCATCATGACCCCCTTATAGGCGGTCTCAAGGGCAGCCATCAGGGTGCGGTCCTGTATATGCCGCCCGTTTACATAGAAAAACTGCATTGAGCGGCTGCCGCGGCAGGAGATGGGAGCGGTCACATAACCTTCCACCCCCATCGGGCCCTGCTGATAGGAGACCCTGAGCAGGCTTTTGGAGAAATCTCTGCCGAGTACGGTGTAGATTGCACTCATGGGGTCTCCATCCCCGGGAGTGAGAAACTGCTCTTTTCCCTCCTTGACAAAGCGGAAAGAGATTTCCGGGTGCGCGAGCGCCTGCCGCAGCACGACCTCCCCGACATAGTTTCCCTCGCTGGCGTCCTTTTTGAGAAATTTCATCCGGGCAGGCACATTGTAAAAGAGATCCCGCACGGTGACCGTTGTTCCAACGGGGCGCGCCGCCGCCTCGGCGGAGATCTCCTCCCCACCCTCCTGACGGTATAGACAGGCAAACTCATCCTTTTCGGTGCGGGTGAGCAGTTCGACCCGAGAGACGGCTGCAATGCTCGCAAGCGCTTCGCCCCGGAAGCCGAGGGTGCCGATTGCATCCAAATCCTCGGGCTTTTCGATCTTGCTGGTCGCATGGCGGATAAAGGCGGTGGAGATATATTCCGCCTCAATGCCGCTGCCGTTGTCACTCACTACGATGCTGCCGACGCCGCCGCGGCTGATCTCGACCGAAATCACGCTGCTTCCCGCGTCAATGGCATTCTCTACCAGTTCCTTCACCACAGAAGAGGGCCTCTCGACCACCTCGCCTGCCGCAATCAGCTCCGCTGTGTGTTTGTCCAATACATGGATTACCGCCATGGCAATCACCTGCCTTTTTTGAAGTCAAACGACCTTATTGAATCTGCTGTTTGAGCTCATAGAGGATATTCAGTGCCTCAAGCGGCGTCAGCGTCTCGACATCGATCTCCCGCAGCCGCTTCATGATAGCGGGCGGTGTTTTTTCCTCTTCAAACCGCTCATAATTCGAGAAATCAAGCTGCATCACCGGATTGGGGGTGACGTTGCTGCTCTCCAAGATCTTGAGCACCTCTTTTGCTCTGGTGATGACCTCTTCGGGCAGTCCGGCGAGTTTTGCCACCTCAATGCCGTAGCTGTCATCAGCGGGGCCGCGCACAATCCGGCGCAGGAAGGTGATGTCATCCCCCCGTTTTTTGACCGCAATATTGTAGTTCTTTACCCCATCGATTGCATTTTCCAGATCGGTCAGCTCGTGATAGTGGGTTGCAAACAAGGTCTTGCAGGCGAGCTTTCCCGAGCGGGAAGCGATGTGTTCCACCACGGCGCGGGCGATGCTCATCCCATCAAAGGTGGAGGGGCCGCGGCCGATCTCGTCGAGGACGATCAAGCTTTTGGGTGTGGCGCTCTCGAGGATCTGCGCCACCTCGGTCATCTCGACCATAAAGGTGGATTTTCCCGCCGCAAGATCATCCGAAGCGCCGACCCGGGTGAAGATGCTGTCCACGATGCCGACCTGTGCTTCTTTTGCGGGGGCAAAGCAGCCAATCTGCGCCATCAGGCAGATCAGCGCATTCTGCCGCATATAGGTGCTCTTGCCGGCCATATTGGGACCGGTGATGATGATCATTCGGTTCTCGGCGCAGTCGAGCGTCGTGTCGTTGGGGACGAAGAGCCCCTGCCCCATCTGCTCCACCACAGGATGGCGTCCCT
>CALXIJ010000034.1 GCA_944388335.1 uncultured Pygmaiobacter sp. | reverse complement strand
CCTCGCCGCCGTCGATGCAGACCACATCGACGCCGGCGTTGCCCAGCGCGGGGACCCGCTCGTCGTAATCGCGGGTGTTGATGCCCGCGCCGACCAGATACCGCTTGTGCTTGGCCAGCAGCTCCAGCGGGTTGGCCTTGTGATCGGAATAGTCCTTGCGGAAGACGAAGTATTTCAGGGTGCCGTTTTTGGCGACGATGGGCAGGCTGTTGAGCTTGTTGTCCCAGATGATGTCGTTTGCCTCCTTGAGGGTGGTCTCCTCGCCGGCGACGATCAGCTTTTCGATCGGGGTCATGAAGCTGGAGACCTTCTCGTCCAGCGACATCCGGCTGATGCGGTAGTCACGGCTGGCGACGATGCCCACAAGACGGCCCTCGGCGGTGCCGTCCTCGGTGACGGCGACGGTGGAGTGACCGGTCTTCTCCTTCAGCGCGAGGATGTCCGCGAGGGTGGCGTCGGGGCGGATGTTGGAATCGCTGACAACGAAGCCCGCCTTATAGCTCTTGACGTTCGCGACCATCTTGGCCTCACTCTCGACCGACTGGCTGCCGTAGATAAAGGAGATGCCGCCCTCCTTGGCCAGCGCGATCGCCAGCGTGTCGTTGGAGACCGACTGCATAATAGCCGAGACAAGGGGGATATTCATTGTAAGGGGGCACTCCTCCTCGCCTTTGCGGTACCGGACCACCGGCGTCTTCAGGCTGACGGAGGAGGGCACGCAATCGCAGGAGGAATACCCCGGGATCAGGAGATATTCGCCAAAGGTATGGGACGGTTCATCGTAGATAAAAGCCATGTTTTCTTCTCCTTTTTATTCTTCGATTCCTCAAGGGTGATATCCTCAAAACGGGTCAAAAAGCGGCGTTCCGAAGAACAGAAAAAGCACTGTCCGGGATCGCCGTTTTCGCTCGATCAATGAGGATAGGATTACTCATAATAATATTCTTTTTTTGGATTGATTGTCAAGTCTGCGCGAACAATGGCCGAAAAAAGCGCAAAACAGACAAAAGATTCTTGCGGGCGGCGAGGGTGACTGTTATAATATCAATAGAATTTTTCCCGGTTTTCCGGCCGGAGATAAAGGAGGCGCTTTTGAGGATGAAGAGCAAAATTTTCAGTATCGTGGGACTTGTGATGGGCTGCATCTCGGTTTCCATCTCGGTGACGGGACTCGTTTTCAGCGCGATCGGTCTGGCGAAGACCAAGGGGATTCGTGCGCCGCGCAAGTTCTGAGCGTGGGCAAAAGATCTGTTTGATAGAGAAAAAAGTCCGGGACGCCGCGCTGCGGTGCCCCGGACTTTTTTTGCGCTGCGGTGTCATCCGGCACCCTGCCGGATGACGCCGCCTTGGAAAAAAGGAAAGGAAGAAATCGCCGGTCAGTCGGCATGCGGCTTTCGGGCCGGCAGCCGCAGGGGGCGGCAGGCGTCGCTCTGCCGCTTTGCGCGGGGGCGGCGCAGGGTGCCGGAGAGAAAGAGCGAGGCCTTGGCACAGGCGGGGCCGACCATCTCATAGAGCACGCCGGAGGAGAGGATGATGGTCGCCAGCAGTGCGCCTGTCTCATCCGGCAGCAGACGCTGCCCGAGCACCGCGAGTCCGATCGAGACGCCCGCCTGCGGGATCAGTGCCAGCCCGAGCCAGCGGCGCACTGGTCCGGGCGCCCCGGTCAGACGGCAGCCGGTCCACGCGCCGAGATATTTGCCCAGAATCCGCACGAAGAAGTAGACGACACCCACCACGCCGGCGCTGCGCAGGGCCGGCAGCGAGAGCCGCATCCCGGACAGCACAAAGAAGAGCAGCAGGATGGGAGGGGTGAATCGCGCGGTCATCTTGAAGAGTTTTTTGCTGCCCCCGACATTGATATAGACGGTGCCCATCGCCATGCAGCCGAGCAGCGGCGAGATATTGAGCGCGGTGCAAAAGCCGGTCAGGGAGAGCAGCAGGATCAGCACCAGCGTCAGGCGGTGCTCTGCCGAGCGGCGCTCAGGATCGGCGATGAGATGCAGCAGCCAGCCGCCGGCAGCCCCCACGGCGACGGCGCACAGCTGATAGAGGACCGGAAGCAGCACATCCCGCGCCAGCGTGCCGCCCGCGCCGCCCGCGGCGTTCAGATAGGCGGCCACCGCGCTGAAGGCCAGCAGTGCCACCGCGTCGTCCAGCGACACCACCTGCAGGATCGTGTTGACAAACTCCCCCTTTGCCTTGTACTGCCGGATGGTCATAATGGTGGAGGCCGGCGCGGTGGCGCAGCCGATTGCCCCCAGCAGCAGCGAGAACGCGACGGAATAGCCGAAAAGCAGCCGCATCACCACCGCAATCAGCACCCCTGCGAGGAGGGATTCCGAGAGGGTGATGACCAGAATGCCGGTTCCGCTGCGGCGCAGATCGGAGAACTTGAAATATCGCCCAACCCCGAAAGCGATGAAGGCGAGCGCGAGATCGGTGACAAATTCCATCCGTTCGAAGATGATCGGGGGAATCAGGTTCAGCAGATAGGGACCGATGACGATTCCCGCCAGCAGATAACCGGTCACATTCGGCAGGTGAAGCTTTTTGGTGACCCGTGTGGCAAGAAACCCTGCTCCCAGCATGATGGCCAGCGAGAGCAGGACCAGTGCGCTTTCACTAGAGATCAACTGAGAGAGCGCCAATACAACCACTCCTTTCCATGGGGTAAAGGATCGCGCCCCTCTGGCAGAGGGAAGAACACGATGACTTTACATAAATTTTACATTTTTTTCTGGAATGGCTTGATTATACGCAAATACCGTGGTAACATCAAATAATATTTTAAATGTTTTCCATAAAAAATCTTTATTTAACATACAAATTGCGGATAAAATGCCCAAGGAGTCAGGACGAGAGAAGAACGGAGGATGCAAAAAATGGTTGATTCAAAGGTGCGCACATTGATTCGGGTGGTCGATGAGGGCGGGTTTACACGGGCCGCCAACAGCCTTCACCTGACCCAGCCGGCGGTCAGCCACCACATCCGTCAGCTGGAGATGGAATATGGGATTCATATCTTCCGTCAGGACAAAAAGGAGCTGACCTTGACCCCGGAGGGGGAGGTTCTTGTCAAATATGCCCGCCGGATCATCGCGGTGGAGCGCGCCGCCCGGCAGGCGATCGAGGACAGCAGACGCAGCCTGAGACATCTGTCGGTCGGGCTGACCCCCACAGCGGGAGAGAACCGGATGCCGCAGGTGCTGGCGCTTTACTGCCATGAACACCCTCAGGTTCATATCAATATTGTGACGGACACGATAAATAATCTTTATCAGAGAATGGAGCTCTACGGGCTGGATCTGGCGGTGGTGGAGGGCGCGCTGCCGGGACAAAAGTTCAATTCGATCCTGCTGGACACCGATTATCTGTGTGTCATCACCTCGCCCGAGCACCCGTTTGCGCGCCGCCAAAGCATCCAGCTGTCCGAACTGAAGGGGGAGCGGCTGATTCTTCGCTCCGCCAAGGCGAGCACCCGCACCCTCTTTGACGGGTACCTGCAGAGCTGCGGGGAATCGGTGCAGAACTTCAATGTGATGATGGAACTGGACAATGTGGCGATGATCAAAGAACTGGTGGGGCAGAACCTCGGGGTGTCGGTCATCGCCAAAAGCGCCTGCCGCGAAGAGGTGCGCGCGGGCAGGCTGGCGGCGGTACCGATTGAAAACGCCAGCATGTCCCGCGACATCAGGCTGATCTACCACAATGATTTCGGTCACCCCGACGTGCTGGATGAGCTGCGGGAGATCTATGAGCGGATCCGGTGAAAAAAAGCGGGGGACATCTGCAAGATGTCCCCCGCTTTGCGGCTGTTTTAAAGCATGATGGAGCTTGATCTGCCGATCGGCGCCCAAAACCTCACCGGCGCATCTGACGGCGCCAATCCTCCCGCTGTTTGCGGTAGCGCAGATTGTCCCGGATCTGGCGCAGCACGCTCGGACCGAAGAAGATCAAAAAGTTGAGCAGAGAGGCGAGGATTGCCGCCCGGGTCTGCCAGGTGCCGAGCAGGAACTGGTAGGCAAAGAGCGCCGCGTCCAGATAGGCGAGCCACTTGATCTTGATCGGGATGAAGAAGAAGAGCAGCACCTGCATGTTGGGATAGAGCGCGGCAAAGGCGAAGAAGAGGGAGAGGTTCAGGTAGCTGTTGGTGGCCCCTCCGGTCAGAAGACCGGCAATGATGGTGCCCACGACCCCCAGCAGGTAGTAGAGGGTAAAGCGGAAGCTGCCCCACTCGTTCTCCAGCGCGTTGCCGATAAAGTAGTAAAAATAAAGGGCGAATACGATGAAGAGCAGACTGCTCTGCGGCGGGAGAAAGATAAAGGTGAAGATCCGCCATACCTGTCCCTGCGCGATCAGAGCAGGGCTGAAATACAGATAGTACTCCAGCATCGCCTGCGGGAACAGCAGCTCACAGCAAAAGACCAGCGCCATGCCGACCACAACGACCCGCATCAGCCCGGGAAGCGCGAACCTGCCCAGCTTGCGCTCCAGTTTGTCCAACCAATTCATCCAGATCCCTCTCTTTGTGCAGGATACCGACAGTATTGCCGGATATTCTCTATTTTAACAAAAACCTCCGGGAAAGCAAGCCGCCCCGCATGAATATTTTGTGAAGAAAAAAAGGGCGGGGCAGATCCCGCTTGAAGATGGGATCCGCCCCGCCGCGCATTAGAACACGTTTTCAGCTGTCAAATCTCAGCTGCGCACCGCAGTAGCAACATACTCCAGCTCAGCAGCATTCTCGCTTACCAGACGAACCGGCTTGCTATAATCAAGGCGCATCAGGCCAAGGATACTCTTCGCGTCCGCGATGGCGCCAGCCTCATCATGCACACCGATGTCATCCATGCAGCGGCTTGCCTTCTTGACGATCTCCTTCACCTGAGACAGGTTCTTGACGTTGATTGACTTAACCATAATGCATCTTCCTTTCTTTCATTTTGCATGTTCTCAATACGGCCTCTCTCTCGACCGCATTGTCAGTATAGCACAAAGAAAACGTTTTGTCTTGTGCAAGTTGCATAATGAAACCTCTTTTTTCCCATATATACAAAACTTATTTTTTCCACAGGGGCCTTTTGTCGAGTTGAACAAGAAAAATTTCGACATTAAAAACAGAGTTTCGAAAATGAAGCGACAAAAGGCGGAATTGGTCGGGGAAATGGGGTCCTCTTGTGGGATATTGTCCCCAATTTTGGGCCAAAAAACAGGATCCCACAGAAAAAAGTGCGGCCGCTGCCCTCCCTCCTGCCAAAAAACGAGGTGCATTTTTGTATAGTATTTTAAAACGAGATCGGTTGTGCTTTTTTCTGCGGTATGTTATATTTGGAAAAGAAAAGTATTGCCGCTTAGAGACAAGAGCCAAAGCGAAAGGGTGCCTTTTCAAGGCGTGTTTGCTTTGGCTGTTTTTTTATTCCGGCACGGAATGCAAAAGGAGGTTTTGCGGATGAAAAAATACATCATTTCACTGGATCAGGGGACGACCAGCTCCAGAGCGATCATCTTTGACCGGGAGCAGAATATCGTTGAGATTGCCCAAAAGGAGTTCGAGCAGATCTATCCGCAGCCGGGATATGTCGAGCATGATCCGCTGGAGATCTATGCCTCCCAGTACGGGGTGCTGGTCGAGGTGCTGGCTAAAAGCGGGGTCAACCCCGACGAGGTGGCGGCAATCGGCATCACCAATCAGCGGGAGACGACCATCGTCTGGGACAAACACACCGGCCGGCCGATCTACAACGCGATTGTCTGGCAGTGCCGGCGCACCGCGGGGATCTGCGAACAGATGAAGCAGGACGGGATGGAGCCGTATGTCAAGCAGACCACCGGGCTGATTATCGACGCCTATTTTTCGGCCACCAAGATCAAGTGGATCCTCGACCATGTAGAGGGCGCGCGGGAGAAAGCGCAGGCGGGGGATCTGCTGTTTGGCACGGTGGACAGCTGGCTGATCTGGAAACTGACCGGCGGCGCGGTTCATGTGACCGATTACACCAACGCCTCCCGGACGATGCTGTTTGACATCAGCCGGCTGTGCTGGGACAAAAAGATCTGCGATTATCTGGGCATTCCGATGCAGATGCTGCCCACCGTCTGCGACTCCAGCAAGGTCTATGGGTATGTCAGCATTCAGGGGGTGGACATCCCGATCGCGGGCATTGCGGGGGACCAGCAGGCGGCGCTCTTCGGACAGGCCTGCTTTGAAAAGGGAGATGCAAAGAACACCTATGGCACCGGCTGCTTCTTGCTGATGAACACCGGCGACGAGATCTGCCGCAGCAAAAACGGGCTGCTCTCCACCATCGCCATCGGTCTGAACGGCAAGGTCCACTATGCGCTGGAGGGCAGCGTCTTCGTGGGGGGCGCTGTGGTGCAGTGGCTGCGGGATGAGCTGCACTTCATTGACGACTCGGGCGACTGCGAGTACTTTGCCAAAAAGGTCAAGGACAACGGCGGGGTCTATGTCGTGCCCGCCTTTACCGGGCTCGGTGCGCCCCATTGGGATATGTACGCCCGCGGGACCATCGTGGGGATCACCCGCGGCACCACCCGCAACCACATCATCCGCGCCTCGGTGGAGTCCACCGCCTACCAGTCCAAGGATCTGCTGGATGCGATGATCAGCGACACCGGCATCGAGATGAAGGAGCTGCGGGTGGACGGCGGCGCGACGCGGGACGGCTTTTTGATGCAGTTTCAGGCGGATATCATGAACCTGCCGCTGCGCCGCCCGATGATCCGGGAGACCACCGCGCTGGGAGCGGCGTATCTGGCAGGGCTCGCGGTGGGCTATTGGAAGGATCTCGAGGAGATCCGCCAGCACTGGACACTCGACAAGGTCTATATGCCAAAGATGACGCAGCCCGAGCGCGACCGCCTGATGCGGGAGTGGCACAAGGCGGTGGGCCGCTCGCTCGACTGGGCCCAGCACGAGGAACAGTAAGCCGCACAGCGGCAATGGCCGGAAGAAGAAATGCAAAAACGGACGGCGGACAATGCAGAGGCATTGCCCGCCGTTCTTTGTCGGGAAAAATCAATCCGCACCAGCCGCACAGATCTGTGGGGCGGGGGAGGGATTCGGCAGCAGGGAAGAGAGATCCAGCCGCTTTTCATTGCGTCCGATCGCGTAAAAATCGGTTCCGCAGACGGTGGAGGCCCATTGGACAACCGACTGGGTGACCGGCATCCTCAGCCCGAGAAGGCGGCCCAGTGCCAGCAGCGGAACGCAGCCGGTGGGCACGTCCTCATAGAGGTAGCGGGTGTGAATGTCCTTCGGCCCCAGCACCGCGGCATAGGCCTCGGTCTGCTGCAGCGCCTCATAGAGGCTGCCGCCGCGGGAGCCGTATTTGCTGTGCAGCCAGTCCAGAACCGGCAGGACCGGCACCCCCAAAGCGCGGGCGACCGCAACCCGTTCCTGATCCAGCCGCTCCAGCACCGAGGCGACCAGCGGGGAGATCCCCTCGTGGTAGTAGAGAAAATCTTCACCCGCCTCAATTCGGACCAGATTCATCAGCGCCGGGACGGGATGAAACAGGATCCCCATATTGGACAGACCGGTTTCAAGGATGCTCTGCGCGGGCTGGACGCAGGGGAAGAGCTCCCGCAGCTGGCCGACCACTGCGGGGGTGTCTTCGGGATGGAGGGCAGCGATCTTCAGCTCGTCCTTGATCCGGTAGATCACCGGCCGGCCGATCCGACTGCAGCGGCAGGTGAAGAGAAAGGTGTCGGCCTCCGCCAGCCGGATCTGTGCATCGCAGCCGGACCGGCGCAGCGCCGCGTCGAACTCCAGCACCCCGAAGGTGCGCCCCGGATTGAGGACCACCGTCTGCCCGTCCTGCAGGAAAGGGGCGGCCGTGCGGGCGATCACGGCGTGGTACTGCGCCGGGGTGGTGACCATGACGAGGGCGGCGTCCCGCAGAACCTCCTCCATCCGGCAGGAGATCAGGTCGAGACGGCCGATTCCCTCCTCGACGCCGGAGAGGGAGAAGTCCCGGCTGGGGAACATGGCCACCCGCTCGGCCTCCCGCACATACAGCCGCACCGCAAACCCGTGCAGCGCATAGTAAGCGGCGAGGGACTGCCCGCCGTTGCCCGAGCTGATGACGGCGACGGCATTCTTCTTCAGACTCATGCGCGCACCTCCTTCGAAACGGCGGCCTGCGGCGAGAGGCTGCCCGCCTCCCCCAGATGGGCGAGATTGCCCGCGGCCGCCAGCCGCTCCAGCCGTTCCGCCTCGCTCAGCGGGCGCTTCTCCCTGCGGTCCCACGCAAGGCAGCTGCCCGCGATTATCCGGGTCTCGAGGATGCCATGGAACCGCTCGTTCTTGAGAATATGCGGCGCGTCGAGGATCCCGCGGTGGATACAGTCGGCGAGAACCCGAGCGTCGCCGAGCGGGTCTTCGGAAAGGGCGCTGTAACTGCTGCAGATGAAATCCAGCAGGAAACGGGCCTCCTCCACGAGGCGCGCCCGCCGCCGGCAGAGGATCGGGTCGCCGGTGGGATCGGCGGCGCCGTAGAGGATTGAGCGCACCACCCCGCGGACGATGCGGCAGCTCTCGATCACCACATCGGGATCGGCGGCGTGCTCCGCCTCGCTGTACCCGACCACATGGATGATCTGGGGGCTGAGCGCCATCGCGGAGTAGGTGGAGGCGGCAAGCTGCCCCTTTGCCGCCATCAGGTCGGAGGAGAGAAACGGCAGCCCGGCGCGCACCTCCCGCAGCGGGACAAAGCTGCTGTCCGCCAGAGATTCGACCAGATCCCGCATCGCCAGCGCCTTGGCGAGATCCATCGCAAACCCCATCGAACCGGGCACATTGAACATATACTGGGCGACATAGTCCCGCACGCCGGCGCGCTTTGCATTGTAAGCCGCAAGATAGGCCATGACCACCGAGATCACATCGTGGGCGTCCCGCAGCCCCCAGTGGTGGGGCTCGTTGACCTCGACCGGAATCCCCCGCACCGCGTGCCAGTGCATCAGCTGCTGGGCCTGCACAATCGAGACCTCTAACCGGCGGGTCCCGCGGCCGTCCAGCTCGTTGTACCAGCACAGCGGGACGGCGCACCAGGCGTTGTTGATGGTGTCGCAGAGCAGCTGGGCGAAGGCAAAAACATCGTCGGTTCCGCTGTAACAGCGCATCAGAGGGTAGTTGCCCTGCTGTGAGGCGGCCTTGAGCCGTCGGAAATCCGCTTCGGTGTGCAGCGGCACGCCGCCCGCGCCCTCCATGGCGGGGTTCCGCTGCGCGGGGTGAAAGAAGAACTGCTGGGTATTTTGATCCGGCCCCAGTGAGATCACGTCTAGAACACCGGAGCGGGCGATCCTGCCGATCCCCTCCTCGGTGGCGGCAAAACTGGGCAGGCCAAAGTGGTGGCGCAGCAGCGGATAGGGCTGCTTTTGGGCAAGCCGGGCCATCAGCCGGTCCTCGGCGGGGCCGCTGTGCCCTGCGAGGTCCTGCCCCCGCAGAAAGGCGATGCTCTCATCGAGGTCCTCGTCCCCGAAAAACACCTTTTCAAAGAAGCCGCGCGCCGCCGCCCGCTCGGCGACCGGCCGGGTGCCGCCGAACACCCAGCGCGGCCGGCAGTGCAGCGATGCGGCACCCTCGATCAGCGCATCCAGAATCGGTTCGACGTTTTCGGGGGTGAGCCGGTAGCCGACTGCGACCATCTCGGGCTGCAGCGCATCAACCTGCCGCAGGAGATCGGCAACCGCGACAGCCGGGCCGAGAAAAAGGGTGTCATACCCCTCGTTGGCGGCGAGGTCCAGAAAATGAATCCCGCCTGCGACATGGACACAGTTGCCCACAGAGCAGGCAACCACCAGTTTGTTCCGCATGAGAACACCTCCTTTGTAATCTGACAACTTGTTTTTAATAATAAGTTGTATGTTTATATTATAAAGTGAAAAAGCGAAAAGAAAAACAAAAAAAGGTGTAAATAAGGTAAAATTCTTGTAAAACAAAGGGGGAAATGTAAAATCGAAAAAAGAGAAACGACGAGCACGCCCGCCTCAGGACAGACAAAAAGGCACCCGCCGGGAAAAGTCCCAGCGGGTGCCCTGTCTTGATGCGATCTGTTCAAATGACGGATTGTGAAAATCAGTGGGTGGAATCCTGATTGGAGGGGCCCTCCTCCGCCGCGGAAAGTGCCTTGTCAGCAGCGGTGTCCTCCTCTTCCTCGTCGTCCTCCTCGTCGTCGTCCTCCTCGTCCGTGTCATCGGTGCTCGAGGTCTGGGGCAGCGCATCCTCCTCGGGATGCTCTTTTTTGTATTTCCACTCCTTATAGTAGAGGTAGGAGCGGAAGATACCCAGCGCGGCCAGAACGATGGTGAGCAGCAGCAGCAGATAGTGGACCAGCTCCCAGGGCTGGTTGCCGTAATCGATCAGTGCCTTTGCCTGTGTGAAGGCAAAATAGAAACAGGCGAAGATGAGCAGAATGTCCATAGTGTTCCTCCTTGGCGGCGATCTGCCGGAATCAAGGATATTATAAGGGATTTTTCGCTGGTCTGCAAGGGGAATGCGCTCAGGGAGGAAATCATGAAAAATCAGAAAAAGATTTATAAATTTTTTACCAAAGCGGGATAAAATAGCGTATAATAAAAAATACGGCCCTCCGGCGGGATCCGGAAAGGAAGACCCGCGGGGACGCTTTCCGCCGGTTGCGGCGGGAAAAAAGAAAACAAAGGAGCCATGAGATGAATCTGAAGATGAGAGCCGCGGCGCTGCTGATGACGCTTGGGATGACGGCCGGGATGCTTTCCGGCTGCAGCGCAGAGAAGAGCGGTTTTGACTACAGCGAGGGTTATGACGAGGACGGCCGCTGGACGCAGGTCACCGCGCTGGACTATGTGACGCTGCCGGACTACACCGGGATCGAGGTCCCCAGCGATGTGCACACCGTCACGCAGGAACAACTGGACAGCACCCTCTCGAGCCTGCTGAGCGGCTACGCGACCGAAAAACAGGTCCTCGACCGCGCGATTGAGGATGGAGACACGGTGAACATCGATTATGTCGGCAGCGTCGACGGGGTCGAGTTCGAGGGTGGCAGCACGCAGGGAAACGGCACCGAGGTGACGATCGGCGTCACCCAGTATATCGATGATTTTCTCGAGCAGCTGATCGGCCACAAGCCGGGCGAGAGCTTTGACGTTGAGGTCACCTTCCCCGACGAATACCCCAACAATGAGGATCTGGCCGGCAAGGACGCGGTGTTCGCGGTCACGGTCAACTATATTGTGGAACAGGTCACACCGGAGCTGACGGATGACTTTGTACAGGAGAACCTCAAGGACACCTACGGCTGGTCGACGGCGCAGGAGGCGATGGATTCGATCAAGTCGGATCTGTCCTGGAGCGCGAGCGCGGAGTATCTGTGGGAACAGGTCACCTCCGGCAGCCAGATCAGCGAGCTGCCCCAGAGCATGGTGGACTATCAGTTCAACCGGATGCTGGGAGAATACCAGCAGATGGCGGACAGCTACGGCATGACGCTGGATGAGGCCTTCTCGATGGTGGGGGTCGCGGATGAGGAGGAGCTGCGGCAGCAGTATCTCGAGGATCTGGAGGCGAACGCCAAGGACGAATTGGTGCTGCAGGCGATCGCGGAGGACGCCGACATCCATGTGACCGAGGAGGATGTCGAGGACTACTTCAAGACGGTCGTCCATCTGGAGGATTACAGCGCCTACGAGCAGAACTACGGCACCCCGTATCTGCGCCGCGTTGCCCTCAACAACCGGGTGCTGGAATATCTGGTGGACAATGCGACCTTTGCGTGATTTCTTGCGCGTTTGGTTAGAGAAGAAAAAGAAACAAGGGCCCATCTCCCCACTGGGGAGATGGGCCCTTGTTCTTGCTTTTTGAACTGCGATGATGGACACTCAATGCAGGGCGGCAAGGTGACGGCCATAAACCTCCATAGCGACCTTTTGCCCCTGATGCAGAATCTCAGCGGCATCCATCGTCTGCAGCCGGCGATGGCGCACGGTGAATCGGCCGTCCACCATCACATCGGTCACATCGCCGCGGCAGGCATTGTAGACAATCGTGACCACCGGGTCGTGAAACATCGGGGTCAGATTTGGCCCGGTGAGATCCAACAGCAGCAGATCCGCCTGTTTGTTGGGCTCAAGGCTGCCGATCCGGTCCCCCAGACCCAGCGCCCGTGCCGGCTGGATGGTGGAGCGGCGGAGCATCCCCAATGCGCTTGCGGTGGCATGGTCCACCCCGTGCTGGCGGTTGAGGGCGATGCCGAACCGCATATTGGCCCACGGGTCCATGGTCAGCCAGTCGGTTCCCAGCACGATGTCCACCCCCGCATCAAACATCTCGCGGGTGGGCGGAAAATCGGCATCCCGACCAAGCCCCTCGGTGCAGTGCAGCAGATGGGTGCCGCTCTCGGCCAAAAGGCGGATGTCGGAGGGAGTGACATAGATGCAGTGGGCAGCCATCAGATGGTCCCCTAAAAGGCCGGTCTCCCGCAGATATTCCACCGGGGTCAGCCCGTAGCTGGATTTCAGCTGTGCCACCTCACGCCGGCTCTGGGCGACATGGGTGTGAAAGCCAACCTGATACCGCTGACCGACCTCGACGCACTTTTTGGCCAGTTCCATCGAGACGGTATCGGTGGCGTGAGGGCCGACACGGCAGGTGATTCGGCCGTTGTCCTTGCCGTGGTAGGTCTCGATCAGCCGGATATTTTCCTCCAAGAAGCTTTCGCCTTTGGCGGCATCACGGGTATAGTCGTTGTACCGCAGCGCGCCGATATCCACGTCGACGATGTTCTGGCTGACCACTGCGCGGATCCCGATTTCATCCAGTGCCTGTGCCACCTGAAGCGAATAGTGGTAGATCTCGTTGACGGTGGTGATGCCGGCCTGCATGCACTCCCACGCTCCCAGAAGGGAGAGACGGTAGACGTCCTCCCGGGTCAGCTGACCCTCCATCGGCAGCGCAAAGCCGTAAAATCCATTGGGGTCGTCCTCCAGCAGCCCCTTAAAGAGGCTGCCGGCCACATGGGTATGGGCGTCCACAATGCCGGGCAGCAGTGCATGCCCGGCGGCATCCACGACGGTGATCCCCGTCCGGTCCCCCTCAAAGCGGCCCTCTCCCAGCGATGCGATCCTGTCCTCTTCCACCAAGAGCCAACCGCTGCGGTAAATGGTGTTTCGGTCGTCCGCCGTGATGACCAGCGCGTTCTCAAACAATGTGCGGCTCAAAAAAAGCACCTCCTAAAAATGCGGGGTATGTTGTAATCGATCCAACAAGAGTATCCCATAACAGAGAGAAAAAAACAAGCGCTGTGTGCCAAGATAAAAGAAGACGCAAAAAAAGCGCGGCGCAGGTGAAATCACCTGCGCCGCGCTGGTGCCGGTGAGCATTCCAAATCCGAACCAGAAGCATCCCGTTTGGAGGCTTCCTGTATCTCGCTGAAAGTGATTTTCTTCGTCCCGTCCTTGTAGTTAAAGGTGATCAGCATTTTATCATCGTAAAGATAAACCGCATTGATAAAGGTATCTATCAGCATTTTCCGGTGGCTCTGCTTGGTGACATCCAACTTGCGGAAACGGTGGAGCCAGAAGGTCATAAATTCGGCGCTGATCTTGGGAGGTTTGGACAACTGCTCATTGGC
>CALXIJ010000033.1 GCA_944388335.1 uncultured Pygmaiobacter sp. | reverse complement strand
AAGCGGGCTGGCCAAGACTGCGTATGTACTCAGCCAATTCCTGTTCGGTCAGTGATGAGATTTTGATCCTTAACTTGTTCATTTTACCACAATCTTTCCAAAGTTGCCACAAAAAACCCATCCGTTTGGGTGGTGTCGGGCAAAAATGTAATCATTCCGTTATGTTCCTGTGCTCCCTGCGTCCAACTTTCCGGCAGAGTTCGCATAAGCCGAAACGCCGGATGCCGCGCCAAAAAGTCCAGTACGACCCCTTCGTTCTCCTCGGGGTTGATCGTACAGGTGGAATAGACCAGCCGGCCGCCGGCCCGCAGCGCAAGGGCACCGTTTTCAAGGATCTCCCGCTGCGTCTGTATCAGCTTTGGCAGATCCGCGAGATCCTTATACCGGATATCCGGTTTTTTGGCGAGGACACCAAGGCCGGAACAAGGCACGTCGCAGAGCACCCTGTCCATCTCGGCAAAGGCGGGCTCCCGACGGGTCCCGTCCCGGCAGAGCACCTCGCCGCAGCGGATTCCAAGCCGCTCGAAAAGACTGCGGATCAGCGGCAGCCGAGACTCGGCCGCATCGCAGCTGTACAGTGTGCCGCTGTTGTTCATCCACTGGGCAATGGTCGCAGACTTGCCGCCCGGTGCAGCACAGAGATCCAGCACCCGCTGGCCCGGCTCCGGCGCGAGGGCGGTAACCGCCATCTGGGAAGCGAGCCCCTGCACATGGAAAAGCCCCTCGCCAAAGGAAGGCAGTGCCGTAATCTCCCCCGCGCCATGAAGCACCAGTGCATCCCTGAGGAGGGTTTGCTCTGTCCGCACCCCTTCCTGTGACAGCCGAGCCGACAATCCTTCGGCATCGGTGCGCAGCGTATTGACCCGAATTGTCATCGACGGTGTCTCGAAAGATGCCGCGAGAATTTGCTCTGCCCGCGCGCCCCAGCTGTCCAGCAGCAGCTTTGCCACCGGATCCGACACCGAATAGCGCACCCCAAGCCGCTCGGTCTCATCCGCAAAACTGGGATGCCACTCCCCGGCCGCCCGGCGGAGCACCGCATTGACCATGCCCGCCGCCGAGCTCTTGCCCAGTGAGCGGGTCAGCTTGACCGATTCGCTCACCGCCGCGGCATCCGGCACGGCGTCCATATACAGCATCTGGTAGAGCCCAAGCCGCAGCGCTGTGCGCACCTCTGGGTCGAGGCGGCGGATCGGCTTTTTGAGAAACGGGGTAAGCCGCGCATCCAAGGTGCGCAGACGCTCCAGCGTGCCATAGGTCAATCGGGAGGCAAATGCGCGGTCCCGCGCAGAGAGCCCGCTCTCCCGCAGCAGACCTGCCAGTACTAAATTGGCATAGCCGCCCCGCTCAACCCGGATCAGCGCCTTTGCCGCCAGAGCGCGGGGCTGCGGCGGGCGCCGGCCGCTCAATCCCGGTTGCGGCGGCCCGCAATCAGGACCAGCCGCAGCAGGTTTGCCAGCGCGGTTGCCAGCGCCGCAACATAGGTGAGCGCCGCAGCGGAGAGGACCTTGCGCACACCGATCTCCTCCTCGCCGGACACCATCCCGCTGGAGGAGAGGATCTCCACCGCGCGGTGGCTGGCGTTGAACTCGACCGGAAGGGTGACCAGCTGGAACACCGCCACCAGCGCGAACAGCAGGATCCCCGCGTTCATCAGCGGCGAATAGGAGAACACCAGTCCCAGCAGGAAGAGGGGCAGCGCCAGCTGGGAGCCGATCTGGGTCGCGGGGATGATGGCGCTGCGCAGCTTAATCGGGAAATATCCCTGCGCATACTGGATTGCATGGCCGCACTCGTGCGCTGCGACCCCGACCGATGCGACCGAGGGGTTATAATAGACATCCCGCGAGAGCCGGATCACCCCGACACGGGGGTCAAAGTGATCGCTCAATCGCCCTTCGGTCAGCTCGATCTGGACATCCTGCAGACCGCTGCGGTCCAAAATCAGACGGGCCGCGTCGGCGCCGGTCATGCCGTTGCCGGTATACACCCGTGAATAGCGGTTGAATGCGGAATTGACCCGCGCCTGTGCCCACAGCGCAAAGAACATTGCGGGCAGAACCAGTATAATATAATAAACGTCGATCCCATACCAATACATACAGTTTCGCTCCTTTTTTGCCGGTTACTCCTCCGGCAGAATCCGATCGCCCTTCTTCAGGCGCCGTCCGGCCGCCCATTCCTGCCCGGTCATCGGCCGCTTGCCCCGCGGCACCAGCTCCAGCAGTTCCAGCGCGCCCGAGCCGCAGGCCACCGTCAGTGGCTTGAGGGAGAGCACCTCACCGGGCGCTCCTTTGCCCTCCACCGCTCTGGCACGATTGACCTTGATCGGGACGCCCGCACAGGTGAACTGCGCCACCGGCCAGGGGTAAAGGCCCCGGATCCGGTTGTGCAGCGCCTGCGCGTCGGCATCAAAATCAAAATGGGCCATCTCCTTGGTCAGCGGCGGGGCCAGCGTCGCCCCCGCAGGATCCTGCTTTGTGCGGGTCGCCGTCCCCTTTGCCACCTGTTCGATTGTCTCAACCAGCGTCTTCGCGCCAACTGCGGCCACCTTTTCGAAGACGTCGGCACTGGTCTCTTCCGGGCCGATCTCGACCGGCGCCACGGTAATAATATCCCCGGTATCGACCCCTTCATCCATCTGCATGATGGTGACTCCGGTCTCGCGGTCCCCATTGAGCACCGCCCACTGGATCGGGGCGGAACCGCGGTATTTGGGCAACAGTGAAACATGCAGATTCAAGCATCCATATTTGGGCAGTGAGAGGATCTCCGGCGGTAAGATTCTTCCGTAGGCCACCACCACGATCATCTCGGGATCCAGCTCCCGCAGCGTCTTTTCCGCGGCGCCGTCCCGCAGCGTCTTGGGCTGGAACACCGGAATCCCCCGCGCGGCGGCGAGCTGCTTGACCGGCGGCGCGGTGAGGATCTGTTTGCGTCCGACCGGCTTATCCTCCCGGGTAAACACCCCGACCACATTGTGCCCCGCGTCGAGCAGCGCGCCGAGCGCCGTCGCCGCGATGTCCGGCGTCCCCATAAATACCAGCTTCATTCCCTCGCCCGCCTTTCCCTTTTTCTCGGTCAGTTTTTCTCTTCCCGCTCAAGATCCTCATAGAAATGGTCTGCAAGATCCATGATCGTAATCCCATCCAGATGATCGCACTCATGGCAGATCGCCCGCGCGGTCATGCCGGTGCGGGTATAGGTGACCTCCTTGCCGGTGCGGTCAAACGCCCGCACCGTCACCTGCTCGGGCCGCTCGATATAGCCGTTATGTCCCGGGAAAGAGAGGCACCCCTCATACAGTCCCACCGACCCCTGCCGATCGGTGATCTCGGGATTGACCAGCTCCAAAAAGCTGTACTCCGGCTCCTCCCCCTCCTCGGGCGCGGTGCCGTCATCCTCGGGCGGAAGATCCACCACGATGCACAGCCGGCGCATGATCCCCACCTGCGGTGCGGCGAGCCCCAGCCCGTTGGCGTCCACCAGAGTCTCCTTCATATCGTCGATCAGCTGTGCCAGCCGGTCGTCAAAATTGGTCACCGGACGGCAGACCTTTTTCAGAATCGGATCTCCATCCAACACGATTGTACGCAATGCCATCTTATCATCTACTCCTTTTCTTCTGTATCGGGCGGGGTGTGAGAACACCGCCCCGCCGCCCTCTTTTTATCGTTGTGAAAAGAGGGGTCACTCGCTGTCACTGTTAAAATCAATCGCGACCGAGACCTCTCCCACATAGCCGCTGTCACTGTACCGGCGCTGCACCCGCCGAATCGCCCCGCGGAAAGCCGCGTCGTTGCGGCACTTGACCGTCAGTTTGTAGCGGTATTTGCCGTGCAGCATTGCGAGATTCGCCGGCGCCGGGCCCAAGATCCGAAGCGGCAGTTCCTGACGGCCCGCCGCCTCCTGCCGCAGCCAGAGTCCGAAATCCCGGGCAGCCGATGCGGCTTTGGGCTCTTGCGCACAGGAGAAGGTCACAATACACAGCGCGCAGAAAGGCGGGTAGAGATGCAGCCGGCGGAAGGCGATCTCCTCCTCGTAAAACGCCGGATAATCCTGCGCAGCCGCGAGGGCGAGCACCCGGTTGCCGGGATCCGCCGTCTGAATCAGCGCCCTGCCGGGAAGCCCGGCGCGGCCGCCCCGACCAACCACCTGCGTCACCAGTGAGAAAACCCGCTCCAGCGCACGGTAGCTCTGGGCGAAGAGCAGCTGGTCAATGCCCAGCACTCCGACCAATGACACCCGCGGAAAATCCAGCCCTTTGGCCACCATCTGGGTGCCGACGAGAATGTCATACTCCCCCCGCGCGAAGGCGGAAAGCAGCTTTTCATGGCTGTTTTTCCCCTGTGTGGTGTCCATATCCATCCGCAGCACCCGCGCTGTGGGGAACCGCGCCTGCAGCTCCTCCTCGATCCGCTGGGTCCCGGTACCGGAATACCGGATCTCACCCCCGCAGACGGGACAGCGCTGGGGTGCCGGGGAGAGGATGCCGCCGCAGTAATGGCACTGCAGGCGCCCCTCCTTTTTATGATAGACCATCGGCACACTGCACAGACTGCATTTGATCGTCTCCCCGCAGTCCCGGCAAACCGCCGCCGTATTGTACCCGCGCCGGTTGAGCAGCAATATGGTCTGCTCATTTCCGGCGAGGTTCTTTGCGATCTCCTGCGCCAGACGGCCGCTGATCTGACCGACATTGCCCGCGGCGAGTTCTCCCCGCAGGTCCACAAGCTCCACCTTGGGCAGCGGCAGCGCATTGTACCGCTTTTCCATTTGCAGCAGCCGGTAACGTCCCTGCCGGGCAAAATAGTAATCCTCGACCGACGGGGTTGCTGAGGCAAGCACCAGAAGTCCCTTGTGGTAGGCCGCCCGCTGTTTTGCCACCTCCAGCGCGGAGTAGCGCGGGCTGTTCTCCGAGACATAGGTGTGCTCCTGTTCCTCGTCGATGATGATGAGCCCGAGATTCTCCAGCGGCGCGAACACCGCGCTGCGGGTGCCTACCACGACCTGTGCTTCGCCCCGCTGGATCTGCTGCCACTGCTGCAGCCGCTCGGTGTTTGAGAGGGCGGAGTGCTGCACCGCCACCCGGTCCCCGAACGCCGCCTTCATCCGGCCGATCATCTGAGGGGTCAGCCCGATCTCCGGCACCAGCACCAGACTGGTGCGTCCCTGTTTTTGCGCCTCCCTTATCAGCTGGAGGAAGACCAGCGTCTTGCCGCTGCCGGTGACTCCATGCAGCAGCGCGGCGCGAGGGGCGTCTTCCTTTAGCATCGCGGTCAGTTCCCGGCAGCAGGCCGCCTGCTCCTCCGAGAGTTCGATCGGTCCCTCTGCCGGCATCAGCACATCGGCGTGAAAGAGTTCGGCTTTTTTCTCCCGCTTTTCTTCCAGCAACACGCCGTTTTTGACCATCGTCTTGAGGACGCCGGGCCCGACACCGGCCCCCTCACAGAGTACCGGACCGTCAATCACCCGCCCGCCCTCGAGCAGCGAGGCGACCTGCTGCTGCTTTGCGGTCAGCTTGCCCCCCTGCCCTGAGAGCCGGTAACAACTGACCGTCC
>CALXIJ010000032.1 GCA_944388335.1 uncultured Pygmaiobacter sp. | reverse complement strand
GACATGCCGACTATGTCAAGAACATGATTACTGGTGCTGCTCAGATGGACGGCGCTATTCTGGTTGTCTCCGCGGCTGACGGCCCGATGCCGCAGACCCGTGAGCATATTCTGCTCGCCCGTCAGGTCGGCGTTCCTTATATCGTCGTGTTCATGAATAAGGTCGACCAGGTTGACGATCCTGAGCTGCTGGAGCTGGTTGAGATGGAGATCCGTGAGTTGCTCTCCAGCTATGACTTCCCTGGCGATGACATTCCGATCATTCAGGGTTCTGCATTGCAGGCTTTGGAGTCCACCTCCACCGATCCGAACGCTCCGGAGTATGCCCCGATTCTCGCTTTGATGAACGCGGTTGACGAGTATATCCCGACCCCGGACCGCGCTGCGGATCAGCCGTTCCTGATGCCGGTTGAGGACGTCTTCACCATCACCGGCCGCGGCACCGTTGCGACCGGCCGTGTCGAGCGTGGCACCATCAAGGTTGGCGAGGAAGTTGAGATCGTCGGCCTGTCCGACGAGAAGAAGAAGACCACCGTCACCGGTCTGGAGATGTTCCGCAAGCTGCTCGACTTCGCGCAGGCTGGCGACAACATCGGTGCTCTGCTGCGTGGTATTCAGCGCAACGAGATCGAGCGTGGTCAGGTTCTGGCCAAGCCCGGCACCATTCATCCCCACACCAAGTTCGAGGGTCAGGTCTATATCCTGAAGAAGGATGAGGGCGGCCGTCACACCCCGTTCTTCAACAACTATCGCCCGCAGTTCTACTTCCGCACCACCGACGTTACCGGCGTTATTTCTCTGCCGGAGGGCGTCGAGATGTGCATGCCCGGCGATAACGTCACCATCAGTGTCGAGCTGATCACCCCGATCGCCATCGAGCAGGGCCTCCGCTTCGCTATCCGCGAGGGCGGCCGCACCGTTGGTTCCGGCGTTGTTTCCAAGATCGACGAGTAATTTTTAAGAATTACCAAAAAGAGGACTGGCCTTGTGCCAGCCCTCTTTTTTTGTGTGAAAAAGCGCATTAAATGGGGCGGATCGGCTTTCCTGCCCGATGCCGAAGAGGGCTTTTCCGTCCCGGTGCTGTGGAGGGGATTTTCTGACCCGGTGCGCGGAGAACCTTTCCGTCCCGTTTGCAACGGAAAGACCGCACCCCAAAGACGATGAGGTGCCGGGGTGATGCGCACCGATCCGATGCCGTGAAGCGGACCCTCCTTTTTCGGAAAGTCTGTCCGCCGGATCTTCCACCGGGGACAAAGCAGAGACAGAGGATGCACTGCCGCAGTGCCGGACAGCAGCATTTTGGGAAAATGCTGATTTTTCGGATGCCGGCGCAGGTTAGGGTGGGAAGCCGAACGTCGTCAATGGTATCGGTTGAATCGATTGGGGAAAAGGCCAAAACAGTCGATTTCCGGCTGCGGCGGAGCCCTTGTGGGAATTCCGAAAGGGGGCTTGTGTCGGAGTGCTGCGCAGAAGGCGGAAGCGATTCCCCCCTTGCTGCCTGTACAAAAGCCGGAAAACGGGATTATCTTTTCAAAACCGGCCTTCGGACCGTCACGGAGAGGTATAAAGTTCTGCTTTTTTCTCACATTGTTTGTCGGACGCGTCTTACCGGCGGCGCCGAACGCCTCTTTGCACCCCCAGCAGAACCGGGGCTTTATCACACCGGGGCAGATCAAAGGGATGGCTCCCTCCGTGGATGAACGGAGAGGGGCCATCCCTTTTTTCGAATTCTTGTTTGCAATAGGATGTGCTAAAGCTGGGCCGATCAGCGCCTGCTGTCAGTCTGAGAGCCGCTGATCGAACCAGTCGAACAGCTCGGCGCAGGTCATCGGCGCGCCGTGGCCGACGAAGCAGTGGGTGAAATCCATCCCCCGCAGCGCATCCGCAAAGGTGCGCAGTTTGTCGGGATGGTCGATCCAGTCGTTCCCGACCAGCTCCTCATAGGCGGCGTCCCCGACAAAGACCACCCGCTCCTGCGGCAGATAGACGACAACCCCGTCCTCGGTGTGGGGGTTGGTCAGCCGCCGCAGTACCGCCGTCCGGCCGCCGAGATCGAGGGTCAGCTCCCGCTCGAAGATCAGCTGGGGAAGCGCGACGCAGATCTCGCCGAGGTCAGGGTACTCCACCCGCATATGCTCCTCACAGAATGCCTGCACCGTCCCATCGGCGAGGTAGCCGCGCATCGCGTCATCGCTCCAGACCAGACCGGCGTCCCGCTCGAGATCCCGCCGGGTCGCACTGCAGGCAATCGCCGGCGCGCCGATCCCGCACAGCCCATAGCAGTGATCCCAGTGGGAGTGGGTCAGTGCGACGAGGTCGGGCGCGGGCAGCCCCTGCCCCTCGAGCAGCGCGAGAAACTGCTCTGCGTGCCGTGCGGAGTTGCCGGCGTCGATCATCAGCGCCATCCGGTCTCCCCGCAGATAACCCAGCACCGGCCGGTCGGTTGCCTCCTCGGCCTGCGTGTACCAGACCCGGTCGGAAAAACGATAGAGCATCAGGATCCCCCGTTTCAGATTTTTCTATTGTACTATTGTAGCATATTTTCGGGGATAAAGGACAGCGCTGCACAGAGAGAAAAGATAAAAAACCGCGCGGAAAAAAACGCTGATCGGGCGGGCGGCGCTTGCTGGCGGTTTGGGAGCAGAGATGGGTCGGGCAGGGGGGAAGGGGCAAAGAGAGACGGAGGGGGCGGATGGCGGAGCAGGGAAAAAGCCGGGGCATATTCCGCCCGGACGTCCTCATAGAGATAAAGAAAAGCCGCGGGCCAAGGCAGTGCGTGGCGCGCGGTGCGGAATACGGCGAAAAGGGGCGTTTGCAGGATGCAGACAGAGGCAAAGGGGCTTTCATCGAGGGAGGCGGCGCGCAGATTGCAGGACGGCGGCCCCAACCAGCTGGCCGAGACGAAGAAAAAAGGGGCGGCAGGGATCTTTCTCTCCCAGTTCAAGGATCTGATGATCCTCATCCTTGCGGTGGCGACCCTCCTCTCGGCGCTGCTCGGGGAGACCACCGAGGCGGTCACCATCATCGCCATCGTGCTGCTCAATGCGGTGATGGGCTTTTTGCAGGAATACCGCACCGAGCGAACTCTTGAGGCACTGCGGGAGATGTCGGCGCCGGAGGCAAAGGTCTTTCGGGACGGGCGGCTGGTCACCCTGCCGGCGCGGGAACTGGTCTGCGGCGACCTGATCGCGCTGACCGCGGGGGACCGGATCCCGGCCGATGCGGTGGCCGCCCAATGCGTCGCGGTGACCAGCGACGAGTCGATCCTGACCGGGGAGAGCCTGCCGGTCACAAAGAAGAACGGCAGCAAGCTGTATATGGGGGCCGTGGTGACCGCCGGCCACTGTGAGGCGACCGTCACCGCAGTCGGGATGCAGACCGAGATGGGAAAGATTGCGGGGATGCTGGGCGGGCAGAAGGAGGAGCGCACCCAGTTACAGCAGCGTCTGGATCAACTGGGCAAATTTGTCGCCGTGGCCTGTCTTGTGATCTGTTTTCTGGTCAGCTTGATCGGCTGGATGCAGGGGGCGGATCTGGTGGATATGGTGCTGACCGGGATCTCGCTGTCGGTGGCGGCGGTGCCGGAGGGACTTCCGGCCATTGTCACCATCGTGCTGGCGCTCTCAGTGGGGCAAATCCTCAAAAAGGGCGCGATCATCCGCCGGCTGCACGCGGTCGAGACCCTCGGCAGCGCCGGGGTGATCTGTACCGACAAGACCGGGACCCTGACCCAGAACCGGATGACGGTCAAGGAGCTGTTCTGCGGCGGCAAGCGGATCCTCATCGGCGGGGACGGGGAGGGCGCATCGGGCGGGTTCTCCTCTGCGGGGCGGTATCTTGATCCGAAAAAAGACCCCATTCTGATCCGGGCGATGCAGGTGGCGGCGATCTGTACCGAGGCGCGCCTTGTCCGGCGGGGGGACCGATACCAAACGCAGGGCGACCCCACCGAGACCGCGCTGCTGGTGGCGGCGGCAAAAGCGGGAATCATCCGGGAGGAGCTGCTGCGGCAGATGAAGCCGGTGGCGGAACAGCCGTTTGATTCCGGCCGCAAGATGATGAGCGTCACGGTGCGGGGATCGTTTGGGGAGCGGCTGCTCTGCAAGGGCGCGCCCGATCTGCTGCTCGACCGGTGCAGCCGGGTTGCAGTGCCGGGCGGCAGCCGGGCGATGACCGCAGCCGACCGGCGGACCATCGCACAGGAAGCGGCGCGGATGGCGGGCGGCGCGCTGCGGGTGATCGGGCTTGCAGAGGGAGAGGATCCCTCGCTCGGGGAGAAGGGGATGACCTTCCTCGGCCTTGCCGGGATGATCGATCCGCCCCGCCCGGAGGTGCCCCTCGCGGTGCGCCAGTGCCGGAGGGCGAGGATCCGGCCTGTGTTGGGGTCCGGCGACCACCGGGACACCGCTGCCGCCATCGCGCGGGAGGTGGGGATCCTGCGGCCGGGGGATGAGGTGCTGACCGGGGAGGAGCTGGAGCGGATGACCGATGCCGAGCTGGCCGCCCGCTGCCGCCGGGTATCGGTCTATGCCCGAGTCAGCCCGGAGCACAAGCTGCGGATCGTCAAGGCGTGGAAGGCGGCCGGAAAGGTGGTGGCGATGACCGGAGACGGGGTGAATGATGCGCCGGCCGTGCGGGCCGCCGACATCGGGGTAGCGATGGGGATCTCGGGCACCGACGTCACCAAGGAGGCGGCCGGGGTGGTGATTCTGGATGACAACTTTGCCACCATCGTCGCCGCGGTGGAGGAGGGGCGGGTCATCTACCAGAACATCCGCAGCTTTGTGCGGTATCTGCTGACCTGCAACCTCGGCGAGGTGCTGGGGATGCTCTTCGCAATGCTGGAGGGGCTGCCGGTGCCTCTGCTGCCGATCCAGATCCTGATGGTCAACCTGCTCACCGACGGGCTGCCCGCAATCGCGCTGGGGATGGACCCGCCCTCCGACCGGATCATGGAGCGCCCGCCCCGGCCGCGGGGGGAAGGACTCTTTGCCCACGGGCTGATGGCGGTCATTCTGGTGCGGGGGATCCTGCTCGGGCTCGGGACGGCGGGGGCCTTTTGGGCGGTCTGGGCCGCCAGCGGCGGCGATCTGACACTGGCCCGCAGCGCCGCTTATCTGGTGCTGGTGCTCTCCCAGATGGTGCATATCTTCGAGTGCCGGGGACGGGGCTTTTCGGTTGCGGGAAATCCCTACCTGCTCTTTTCCGCCCTCGCCTCGGCGGCGATTACCCTGCTGACCGTCTACCTGCCGATGCTGCAGCCGGTCTTTCACACTGCGCCGGTCGGACCGGAATACGCGCCGGCGCTGCTGCTCGCGATCTTTGCCGGGCCGGTGGTGTTCAGCCTGCTGCGCCGGCTGCGCAGATGGCTGCGGGGCCGCGGCGCGGACTAAACCGCGGCGGGCCGAAGGCGGCAGACCGCCCATACCTCCGCCTTTGTGGGAGAACCCCCTTTGGAGGGCCTCTTAAAGGGAGAGGAGGAGAGGGGGACGGGGGAAAAGAAGGCGTTGCGGGGCTCTTCCGCAATGGGATTGTCTCACAGCGAAAGAGGGGTGCGGCCCGGGCCGCGCCCTTCCTTTGGGTCAAGGAGGGTTTTGGCATCTTCGGCATCGCGGCCAAGGCCGCTGCGCTTGTTGCAGGGTACAGCCGGCTGCCGGAAAGCCGTCCGGCTGCCGCGCCGCATTTGCTCCTGCCTTTCAAAGGAGAGAGGACGCTCCCTTTTTGGCGCCCGCCGCCGCGCCGATATGGCGCCGCCTTGAAAAGAAGGACGGCTTGCGGATTGCCGGCACGGCTCCCGGCGACAGTTTTGGGGGGCGCGCCTTTCAAAAATTCCAATGGCGAACGGCTCCTTTCCGGACACGGCTGCAAAGCGGAAAAATCCTCCAGCTGCCGGCGGAATAGACCCCGCCGCCTATTTTGCGCGGGTCGGCCGGTGTTTGCCCCCCCGCTGCGGCGGGGCGGGATGACGCCTATTTTGCCCGGCGGCTGCTTTCGCCAAATATTTTGTCCGGCGCGGGGCATACTATCGGCGAAAGATGGGGCCGGCGCGGGATGCCGCCGCACCCCGAAAAACAGGGGGTGTTTCGGTGTCCGCGATACTGAAAAAAACAGTGGCATTTTTGCTGCTTGCAGGACTGGTGGTGACGGCTGCCGCGCGGGTGGTGGTCTCCTCGATGCTGCCGGATACCTTTTACCTCGCGCAGGGAGAACAGCTGCGGATCGCCGCGCTCCCCTTTGTCGAGGTGGAACAGGAGCAGGGGGAAGCTCTGGCGGCCGGCATGACCCCAGGCAGTTCCTGCAATCTGGAGCTGAGCCTGTTCGGGATCCTCCCGGTCAAGACGGTCCGCGCCGAGGTGGTTGAGCGCCGGCAGGTGCTGGTCTGCGGCACCGGGTTTGGCATCAAGATGTTCGCCAGCGGGGTGATGGTGGTCGGCTTCAGCGATCTGCGCACCGACAGCGGGACCGAAAACCCCGCCAAGGGCGCCGGTCTGGTGCTGGGGGACTACCTCATCACGGTGGACGGCCAGCGGGTGCGCACCAATGAGCAGATGGCCGAGATCGTCTCCCGCAGCGGCGGGAGGGCGCTGGAGGTGGTCTACACCCACGAGGGGGAGCGGCGCACCACGACGCTGCAGCCGGTGCGGGACAGCACGACCGGCGGCTGGATGGCCGGCGTCTGGGTGCGGGACTCCTCTGCCGGGATCGGCACCCTCACCTTCATTGACCCCAACGCCTCGGTCTTTGCCGGGCTGGGGCACGGGATCACCGATGTGGATACCGGCAAGAATGTCTCGCTGGGCAGCGGTGAGGTCGTCGCGGTCAAGATCTCGGGCGCAGTGGCCGGCACGCCGGGGCTGCCCGGTGAGCTGAAGGGCAGCTTTTCCGGGGTGCTGCCGATGGGGAGCATCCGGATCAACGGGGACACCGGGGTCTATGGCCTGATCTACGACACCGCCGCGCAGGGCACCATGATGGAGACCGCGCAGCAGCAGGAGGTGGAACCCGGGCCCGCCCAGATCCTGACCACCATCGACGAGGGCGGGGTGCGAGCCTATGACATCGAGATCGAGGAGATCTCCTTTTCCACCTCCGACCCCAACCGCAACCTGCTGCTCCATGTCACCGACCCCGAACTGCTGGCCGCGACCGGCGGCATCGTGCAGGGGATGAGCGGCAGCCCCATCATCCAGAACGGCCGCTTGGTGGGGGCGGTCACCCATGTGCTGGTCAAGGATCCCACCCGCGGATATGGCATTTTTGTGGAAAATATGCTCCGCACCGCGGACCAAGTTTCCCAGTTAAAGGAAGCCGCATAACCCGAGGCTTGCACAAAATATCTGATAATATGACAAAAAAAGAGAAAAATATGGAAAACTTGTCATAAAAAGATAAAAATTCTCCGACGAAATCTGTTGCATTAAATGGCAAAATATGGTAATCTGTTTGTAGTGCAGAGAAGAGCACAGATTTTACGATGGTTGGAGGAATTATAAAGATGGAAGTCAAGGCAAAAGTGGTGTTGACCGATTCACAGGACGCACAGACCCGCCTGTGTGAGGAGGCGCTGGTGAAGGCCGGGATGCAGGTGGTGCGGTGCGAGAAGAACGGGTTCAAGGTACTGCAGGCGCTTGTCGACCAGCAGCCGGACATCTGTCTGCTTGACGCCTTCATGCCGGGGATGGACGCGCTGAGCGTAAAGGCGCGGTATGAGGAGGAGAATCCGCAGGGCAAGCAGATCCTCTTCTTCGCGATGGGCAGCGCCGAGAACGAGCGGTTCGAGAGTGAACTGCTGGAGGGCGGGATCGCCTATTATTTCCTCAAGCCGTTTGATGTTAATGGGATGGCGCGGATTCTGTCCCGCTCGGGCGGGGTCAAGGCTCGCCAGCCGTGGCAGGAGAGCGACGAGTTCAAGGTGACCGAGATTTTGCACCAGATCGGGGTACCCGCGCATATCAAGGGCTACCAGTTCCTGCGCTGTGCGATCCTGATGAACATCAAGGATCAGAACATGATCAATTCGGTGACCAAGTGCCTGTATCCCGAGATCGCGCGGCAGAACAACACCACCGCCAGCAGGGTCGAGCGGGCGATCCGCCACGCGATTGAGGTCGCGTGGGACCGCGGGGACGTCGATGTGCTCAACAGCTATTTCGGCTACACCATCCACAACCTGCGGGGCAAGCCGACCAACTCGGAGTTCATCGCGATGATCTCCGACCGGATGCGGCTGGAGAAAAACCAGAAGATGGCGTAATGCGCCTTTTTGAAAAGGGCGGCGCCGGCCGGCAGGGGGGCGCGCGGCACAGAGCACAGGACAGAGAGAAAGGGGCGGCGGGATCCAATCGATCCCGCCGCCCCTGTGTGTTGTCCAATCTGTGAAAAAAGCGCAAAAAATGCGGATTCTGCGCACAGACTTTTTGACGACGGACGCGCAGCATGGTATTATGTAGAATAGATTGGTGCGGCCCAAAGCGGGAATTTTTCGAGCCGGCGCTGCGCGGGAAGCATTTCGGCTGTGCGCCGCCAAGGGCGGCCCCAGATTGGCAGGAGGGAGACACAGATGGTCGACGGCAAAAAGGTGACGGCAATTATCGTCGCGGCGGGCGCATCCCGTAGGATGGGGTTTGACAAGCTGTTCTATCCGCTGGGGGGTGCGCCGGTGCTGGCGCACACCGTCGCGGCGTTCGACCGGCACCCGATGATCGACGCCATTGTGATCGTCGCGGGGGAGAACATCGACAAGGTGCGCGATCTGGCAAAAGGGTATTCCAAGGTGACGGTGGTGGTGCGGGGCGGCACGACCCGGGCGGGGTCGGTCAAGGCCGGAATGGCCGCCGCCGGCACCGAGGGGCTGGTCGCGATTCAGGACGGCGCACGCCCCTTTGTCAGCGAGGCGGTCATCACCCGGACCCTGCGCGCCGCCAGCCAGTTCGGCGCGGCCGCGCCGGCGGTGGAGGTCAAGGACACCATCAAGGTGATGGACTCGGACGGCTTTGTCCGCTCCACCCCCTCCCGCGCGTCGCTGCGGGCGGTGCAGACCCCGCAGGTCTTTGACGCGGTGCGGTACGCGCGGGCGCTGGACGGCTGCGACGAGACGGCGGCGACCGACGACTGCGGCGTCTTTGAGGCCGCCGGCGGCCGGGTGCTGCTGGTCGAGGGGGAGTACGCGAATCTCAAGATCACCACAAGGGAAGATCTTGCGCCTTATGAGCAGAAGGGGGAAAACGGGATGCGGATCGGGCATGGCTATGATGTACACCGGCTGGTTGCGGGGCGCGAGCTGATCCTCGGCGGGGTGAAGATCCCCTATAAGAAGGGGCTGCTGGGGCACTCGGACGCCGATGTGCTGACCCACGCGGTGATGGATGCCCTGCTGGGCGCGGCGGCGCTGGGGGACATCGGCAAGCATTTCCCGGACAGCGACCCCGCCTATGCCGGGGCGGACAGCATCGCGCTGCTGCGGCGGGTGGGCGCGCTGCTGGCGGAGGCCGGCTGGCGGGCGGGGAACATCGACGCCACCGTGCTGTGTCAGGCGCCGAAACTCGCCCCCCACATCCCCGAGATGCGCCGTCATCTCGCCGATGCGCTCGGCCTCGCGGCCGGAGCGGTCTCGGTCAAGGCAACCACCGAGGAAAAGCTCGGCTTCACCGGCAGCGGGGAGGGGATCGCCGCCCACGCGGTCTGCCTGATCCAGAGCAATGGGTGATCAATATCCGGGCCGCGCCGGAAGGCGTTTTTCATTGTGAAATAAGACCCTTTGTGATATACTTAAAAGGATAGAGCAAAAATAACAGACGGCGGGGAACACCTCCCCGCATCTTGACGGAACGGAGGCTGAAACATGAGCCTGACAGGACCCCTGCAGACCTTTCTCAACTGGCTGAGCGCCGGGTTCTTCGAGCAGTCCGAGCGGGTGATCAACGTGCTGCGGGACTTCAAGCTGGTCGACCTGATCGACATCGCGGTGGTCGCCTTTTTGACCTATGAGGTAATCAGTCTGGTGCGCCAGACCCGCGCGGCACAGCTGGTCAAGGGGATCTTTATCCTCTTTGCCGCGTCCTTTATCTCGGATCTGTGGCAGATGCGTACCCTCAACTACCTGCTCGAAAAGATCCTGCAATTCGGCGTTCTGGCCCTCGTGGTGGTCTTTCAGCCCGAGATCCGCCGTGCGCTGGAGCGGGTGGGCGGCACCAGTGTGTTCGCCATCTCGATCTTCAAGGGCAAGACGCCGGACGAGGAGGAGCGCGACCGCTGGAAGACCGCCATCGCGACCGTCTGCGATGCGGCCGAGCAGATGAGCGCCTCCCGCACCGGTGCGCTGATCGTCTTTGAGCGGCGGTCCAACCTGAGCGAGATCATCAAGACCGGCACCGTCCTCAACGCGGACATCAACGTCGAGGCGATCGGTACCATCTTTTACGAGGGCACCCCGCTGCACGACGGCGCGGTGATCGTGCGGGACGCCCGGATCAAGGCGGCGGGCTGCGTGCTGCCGCTGTCCGCCAATCAGGACATCAGCAAGGACATGGGTACCCGGCACCGCGCCGCGCTGGGCATGAGCGAGAATTCCGACGCGCTGTGCGTGGTGGTGTCGGAGGAGACCGGCATCATCTCGATGGCGAAGAACGGCGTTTTGATCCGCCGTTTGGATCGCCAGAACCTGTATAATCTGCTGCAGATGGAACTGGTCCCCGATCCCCCCGAGGAGGAGGAGACCAAACCGGCAAAGCTGCTGCGGATGCTGCACGGCACGGCGAAAAAGGAGGCGGCTGGCGATGAGCAGAACAAAGAAAAGTAAAAAGGGGCAAAAGCGCCGGCTGAATCTGGGAAAACTGTTCAGCAACAACCAGTTTGTGCTGGCCTTCTCGATCCTGATCGCGGTGCTGGCCTGGCTGGTGGTCTCGCTGGTCATCGAGCCGGACACCGAGGACAAGGTCACCGGCATCCCGGTGGATCTGGACTACAACGCCCAGACGCTGCAGTCGATGGGGCTGGATGTCGTGACCGAGGACGAGACGCCGAAGGTGTCGGTCCGGGTGGAGGGCGAGCGCGCGGTGGTCGGCGGCCTTGAGGCGGACGACATCACCGTCTACCCCCGGCTGAGCAATGTCACCGAGGCGGGCCAGTACGAGCTGACCCTCGTTGCGGTCAAAAACGACGCCAACGCCTCCTATGAGATCAAGGAGATCATCCCCTCCACCATAACGGTGCGGTTTGCGACCCTGACCCAGAAAAAGTTCGTGGTCGAGACCGACACCAGCGGGGTCAAGCCGGCGGACGGCTATATCCTGACCGGCGCCTATGCGACTCCGGGTGAGATCACCCTGACCGGGCCGGAGGAGGAGATCCAGTCGGTGGGTCGGGTGGTCGCCAGCGTCTCGATCGACGAGGAGCTGACCAGCACCCGGATCGCGGTGGCCCAGCTGACCATCTATGACAAGAACGACAACCCGATCAACAGCAAGCTGATCTCGACCGACGCCGAGACGGTGGAGGTCACGGTGCCGATCCTGCAGGAGAAGGTGCTCCCGCTGACGGTGGGCTACACCAATGTGCCCGACGGCTTTGACACCAGCCTGCTCAAACCGACCTTCGAGTATGACTCGATCAGCCTCGCGGGGCCGGCGGATTCGATCCAGAACAAGACCGAATTGATGCTGGGATATATCGACCTGCAAAAGGAGTTTACCCTCAACTTCACCAAGACCTTCCAGGTGACGGTGGATACCGGATACCAGAACCTCGACAACCTCAACGAGGTGACGGTCAGCTTTGACACCAGCGCCTTCTCCCAGAAGACGGTGACGGTCAGCGATATCCGGGTGGTCAACGAACAGCAGAACCGCGAGGTCACCGTCCTGACACGGCGGATCTATGATGTCACCATCCTCGGCCTTGCCGACGATGTGACCGCGCTGAATGCCTCGAGCGTCATCGCCGAGATTGACGCGGGAGATCTGACCCTCGGCGAGGGGCAGCAGACGGTGCCGGTGACCATCCGGATCCCCGGCAGCAACAGCGTCTTTGCGGTGGGCAGCTACACCGCCCTGATCGAGATCAGCGCGAACTGAGTGCTCGCCCCCACGCCGCCCCGCTGCGGGGCGGCTGTGCGGGGCAAAGAGTACAGCCGGAAACAGACACAACGAGAAAAACAAGAGAGGGGGCTGCGTCATGCTGCAGTTTTCGGGGCTGACACTGCCCCTTTCCTCATCCGGAGAGGACGCGCTCGCGGCGGCGCTGAAAAAGGCCCGCCTGCGCCCCGCCCAGCTGGCGGGTTGGGGGGTCACCCGCCTGTCGGTGGATGCCCGCCACGGCCGCCCCAAGCTGGTTTGGGGCATCGGCGTCACGCTGGCGCCGGGGCTGCGGGAAGAGGACTTTTCTGCGCCCGGGGTGCAGGTCAAGCGGGAGATGCCGCTCACCATCACCCCCGGGCCAAAGCGGGCGTCGGGCCGTCCGGTGGTCTGCGGCCTCGGTCCGGCGGGGCTCTTCGCCGCGCTGCTGCTGGCCCGCCACGGCGCAAAGCCGCTGGTGCTCGAGCGGGGCCCCTCGATCGAGCGGCGGGCCGCCGCGGTGGATGCCTTTTTCGCCGGCGGGCCGCTGGACGAGAACGCGAATATCCAGTTCGGCGAGGGGGGCGCGGGCACCTTTTCGGACGGCAAACTGACCACCCGGATCGGGGACCCGCTCTGCGACTATGTGCGGCGCACCCTGCTGGAACACGGCGCGCCGGAGGAGATCGTCTGGCAGGCAAAGCCGCATATCGGCACCGACCGGCTGCGGGAGGTGATCCTCTCGCTGCGGCGGGAGATCGAGCGGCTGGGCGGCGCGGTGCGGTTTGACACCCGGCTGATCGGCCTGATCCGGCGGGAGGGACGGCTTGCGGGGGTCGAGACCGACGCCGGCCCGATTGAGACCGACACGCTGGTGCTGGCCATCGGCCACTCGGCGCGGGATACCTTCGAGATGCTGCGCTCAGCGGGGCTGACGCTGGAGGCAAAGCCCTTTTCGGTCGGCTTTCGGGCCGAGCATCTGCAGAGCGAGATCGACCGCGCCCTCTACCACGAGGCGGCGGGACATCCCGCGCTGCCTCCCGGGGAGTACCAGCTCTCCGCCCATCCCGGCGGCCGCGGGGTCTACACCTTCTGCATGTGTCCCGGCGGCCGGGTGGTCGCCGCCGCCAGCGAGGCGGGCGGGGTCTGCACCAACGGAATGAGCTACCACGCGCGGGACGGGGCAAACGCCAATGCGGCGGTGGTCGCGGAGGTCAAGCCGGAGGAGTTCGGCGGCGACCCGATGCGGGCGGTCGCCTTCCAGCGGGAGCTGGAGCGGGCGGCCTTTGCGCTGCGGGAGGACTACACCGCCCCGGCGCAGGATCTGGAGAGCTTTTTGGCCGGCCGGCCGGGGCTGAGGCTCGGCCGTGTCGCGCCGACCTATCCCCGCGGGGTGGCCGCGGCGGATCTCGGCGCGCTCTTCCCCGAGAAGCTCACCGCCGCACGGCGGCAGGGGCTGCGCGCCTTCGGGCGCAAGCTGCCGGGCTACTGTGCGCCGGATACCCTGCTCACCGGGCCGGAGACCCGCACCAGCAGCCCGGTGCGGATCCCCCGCGGCGCCGACTGCCAGAGCGCCCAGCTGCCCGGCCTGTATCCCTGCGGGGAGGGTGCGGGCTACGCGGGCGGCATCGTCAGCGCGGCGGTGGATGGACTGCGGGCGGCCCGCAGCATTCTGGAAACGGTCCGATATGAATAATGCGCTGTCCCACACGGGAAAGAGCGGTTTTGCATCGCGTGGGCGGCGGGGGATAGAAAACTTCCCCGGCTGCGCGCTGCACCCGGTTGACGCCGCTGTTTTCGCCCGGAGAGAAAGCGCCTTGCAGGGCAGGGAAAATACCCGCATCGCGTGCGGAGCGGAAGAGATTCCCGCCGCATCCCGCCGGGCGCCGGTTTTTTGGCTGGTGCGGGACAAATGGCTTTTGTCGGATGCCGTCCTGCTGAGAGAACCGAGAGAACGGTGAAGCGCTCCTTGCGCCGCCGGTGCGGGCCGCCTCTTCGGCGCGCTTTTCCGCCCCTCTGTGCCCCCGTGCGGGAGGGCAAAGAGGAAAAGAAGGCAAATCTGCACAAATGGGCGCATGGGGCAGCCGCCGCTTGAGAATCAAGAGAAGAACGCGGGCAGAACAGGGCCCGGATCAACCCTCCCGCCGCCGGCGGGGGCAGGGGAAAAGGAAGAAAGATCGTCTATGGTATATCATCCTTGGCTTTGCGGCCAACCGAAACAAGAGAAGATCGCACAGCTGCAGCAGGCCACCGGCCTGCCGGCCCTCGCCTGCGGGGTATTGGCCGCGCGGGGGATCGACAGCCCGCAGGCGGCGCAGGAGTTCCTGCGCGCCGACCCGCCGCTGTCCAGCCCGTCGCTGATGGCGGGGATCGAGGCGGCTGCCGCGCGGATCCGCCGGGCGGTGGACAGCGAGGAGCTCATCGCGGTCTTTGGGGACTATGATGTCGACGGGGTCTGCGCCACCGCGCTGATGTACAGCTATCTCGAGAGCCTCGGGGCGAATGTCTTTTACAAGCTTCCCAACCGGGCGGACGAGGGATATGGCCTGTGCAACAGCGCGATCCAGCAGATGGCGGACCGCGGGATCACCCTCATCATCACGGTGGACAACGGGGTCTCGGCCGCATCGGAGGTCGCCTTTGCCAAGAGCCTCGGGGTGGATGTGGTGGTCACCGACCACCACATCCCGCCCAAGACGCTGCCTGAGGCGGTGGCGGTGGTGGATCCCCAGCTGCCGGAGGACACCAGCCCCTGCAAATCGCTGGCGGGGGTCGGGGTGGCCTTCAAGGTGATCTGTGCGGTGGATCAGTCCGAGCCGCAGGAGATGATTGACTGGTATGGGGATCTGGTGGCGGTGGGGACCATCGCGGACATCATGTCCCTGACCGGGGAGAACCGGGCGATGGTCCGCCGCGGTCTGGAACTGCTGCAGGAGAACCCCCGCCCCGGGCTGCAGGCGCTGATCGAGCAGGCCGGCCTGTCCGAGCGGACGCTGACGGCGGAGAATGTCAGCTTTGGCCTTGCGCCCCGGATGAACGCCGCGGGCCGGATGGACGACGCGACCGCCGCGCTGCGGCTGCTGCTGTCGGAGGATGAAGAGGAGGCCGCGCAGCTCGCCGCGGTTCTGGACGGATACAATCAGGAGCGCCAGCACACCGAGCGGGAGATCGTCGAGCGGATCGCCGCCGAGCTGGACGCCGACCCCGCGCTGGCCCACCGGCGGGTGCTGGTGGTCTGGGGCGAGGGCTACCATCAGGGGGTCATCGGGATCGTGGCCAGCCGGCTGGTCGAGCGGTACGGCCGCCCCGCAATCGTCTTTTCGGTGGACGGCGGGGAGGCCAAGGGCTCGGGCCGCAGTGTGCCGGGCTTTTCGCTGTATGAGGCGATCGCCGCCTGCGGTGAGATGCTGATCCGGTTCGGCGGGCACGCGGCGGCGGCAGGGCTCTCGATCGAGACGGACAAACTCGAGGCCTTTTCCGCCGCGATCAACGCCTTTGCTGCCCAGCGGTATCCGGTGATGGAGGTCCCGCCGCTGCAGGCGGATCTCGCGGTCACCATCGACCGGCTCACGGTGGAGGAGGCCGCCGGGCTGGAGGCGCTCGCCCCCTTCGGCAGCGGAAACCCCCAGCCGCTGTTTTTGATCCAGAACGCCCAACTCGACGCGGTCTACCCGCTGTCGGAGGGCCGTCACAGCCGGCTGCGGCTGCGGCAGGGAAACGCCACCCTCTACGCGGTGCTGTTTGGGGTCTCGCCGTCGGCGCTGGGCTATCATCCCGGCGACCGGGTGGAGGCGCTGCTCTATCTCTCAATCTATGAGGGGCACAGCGGGCCGATGCTCTCGGCCCGGATCCGGGAGCTGCGCCCGGCGGGGATCGGCAACGACTATGTCATGCAGACCCAGCTGTATCAGGCGCTGGAGGGCGGCAGCGCGCTGACCGAGGCGCAGCGCAAGGCGCTGCTGCCCGACCGGTCGGAGGTGGCCAGCGTCTTTCGTCTGGCCCGCGCCGAGGGAATCGGCGCGGGGAACCTGTGCCCCTGCTTTGCCAAGCTCGCGCCGCTGAGCGCGGGCAAGATTCAGGTGGCGCTGCAGGCGCTGTGCGAGCTGGATCTGCTCGAGCGCCGTCAGGTCGGCGGGGAGGAGCGGTACCTCGTGCGGCCGGTCAGCGGCAAGCGGGATCTGGCCGGCGCGCCGATTCTGCAGCGGCTGGGGATCTGAAAAAAGGTCCCGAAAGAGGAAAGAGAAATGCAGGTGAGAAGAGGATGGAAAAGCTCATTAGCTATGAGGATTTAAAGCGGCAGCTGGCAGAGTCCGGCCGCAGTTATGATATGGAACTGATCGACGGCGCCTATGCGCTGGCGGAGAAGGCCCACAGCGGGGTCTGCCGGCGCAGCGGTGAGCCGTATATCACCCACCCGCTCAGCGTGGCGTCGCTGCTGATCGATCTGGGACTGGATTCGGCCAGCATCTCGGCGGCGCTGCTGCACGATGTGGTGGAGGACACCGAGGTCACCAAGGGGGAGATCGCCTCCCGCTTTGGGGACGAGGTGGCGAATCTGGTCGACGGGGTCACCAAACTCGGCCAGATCTCCTTCTCGACGATGGAGGAGCAGCAGGCCGAAAACCTGCGCAAGATGCTGCTGGCGATGAGTCAGGACATCCGGGTCATGATCATCAAGCTCTGTGACCGGCTGCACAATATGCGGACGATGGAGGCCATGCCGGAGCAGAAGCGGCGGGACAAGGCCCTCGAGACGATGGAGGTCTACGCCCCGATCGCCCACCGGCTGGGGATGAACAACATTCAGGAGGAGCTGGAGGACCGCAGCCTTGCCTACCTCGATCCGGTGGGATACAAGGAGATTGTCAACCTGCTGGCCCAGCACGGCGGCCGCGGGGAGTTCATCGCCGATGTTTCGGCCCAGATCAAGAAGCATCTGGAGGAGAACGGCATCCCCCATCCGACCCTCTCCAGCAGGGTCAAGTCGATCTACGGCATCTACCGCAAGATGTTTATCCACAACAAGGAGTTCGAGGAGATCTACGACGTCTACGCGCTGCGGATCATCGTCGACACGGTGGCGGAGTGCTACAACGCGCTGGGGGTCATCCACGATATGTACCACCCGCTGCCCAACCGGTTCAAGGACTATATCTCAACCCCCAAGCCGAACGGCTACCAGTCGCTGCACACCACCGTGCTGGGACATGAGGGAATCCCGTTCGAGGTGCAGATCCGCACCGGCGAGATGCACCACACCGCCGAGTACGGCGTCGCCGCCCACTGGAAGTACAAGGAGGGGATTCAGGGCACCGACAAGCTGGAGGAGCGGCTTGCCTGGGTGCGCCAGCTGCTCGAGAGCCAGCGGGATTCGGAGGACGCGGTCGACCTGCTGCGGAACATCAAGAGCGAGCTGCTGCCCGAGGAGGTCTTTGTCTTCACCCCCAAGGGAGACGTCATCAGCCTGCCCGCCGGCGCGACGGTGATCGACTTCGCCTACGCGATCCACACCGCGGTGGGCAACCGGATGACCGGCGCCAAGGTCAACGGCCGGATCGTGCCGATCGACCACAAGGTCGCCACCGGCGAGGTGATCGAGGTCATCACCGGCGCCAAGGACAAGGGCCCCAGCCGCGACTGGCTGTCGATCGTCACCACCAGCGAGGCCAAGGGCAAGATCCGCAACTGGTTCAAGAAGGAGCGGCGGGAGGAGAACATCGCCGAGGGCAAGAATATGCTCGACCGGGAGCTGCGGCGCAACCTCATCACCCTGCCCGAGGACAAGTACGACTCCTTCATGGAGGAGGTCGCCCGCCGCCAGCGGATGAACAGCGCGGTCGAGATGTACGCGGCGCTGGGCTACGGCGGATTGCAGATGAGCCGCCTTCTGCCCAAGATCAAGGACGAGTACGCAAAGCTGGTCAAGAGCGCCGACCCGGTCGAGATCTTCCAGATGCCGATCAAGAAGCAGAAGAGCAACGAGGGGGTCATCGTCGAGGGGATCGACAACTGCCTGATCAAGTTTGCAAAATGCTGCAACCCGCTGCCCGGCGACGAGATCGTCGGCTTCATCACCCGCGGCTACGGGGTCTCGATCCACAAGAAGGACTGCCCCAACGCGGTGGTCGGGCGCAATCTCGACGAGTCCAGCCCCCGGTGGGTCAACGCCTACTGGGCGGATGGGGTCAAGGAGAGCTTCAAGTCCACCCTCGAGATCATCGCGATCGACCGTCCCGGCCTGATCGCCGACATCAGCGCCCTGATCTCGGGGATGAAGGTGCCGATCTACGCCTTCAGCGCCCGGCAGAATTCCGATGGGCGCAGCAGCATTCTGGTCACCATCGGGATCAACAACATCGACCATCTTGGCTCGGTGATCGCCCGGATCAAGAAGGTCCGGGATGTGGTCTCGGTCAACCGCACCTGAGCGGGAAAGCGCCAGAGAAAGGGCTTTTTGCGAGTGATGCCGCCGCGTGGATTTGCAGCTGAGCGGGAAAGAGAGGTGCGCTTTCCGGTGGGGACGGCGCGCGGGGCGCGCGGGATTTTTTCCGTCTTTGCACCGGGAGCGAATACCGGGTCTGCCCCGCGCGCTCGCTGCACCGGGGGCGGACACATTCCCACACAAAGGGCGGCGCGGCCGCCGGACAAGGGATGCCCCGGGCGGGGATGTCCTGCAGGCCGCGGCACAAAGGGCGGTTTTCCGCTGTGGGGCTGCCCGCCGCGGGGAAAAGCGCGCAGCAAAAAGCCCCGGGGAAAAAGAGAGAAGAGAAAAAGGGGGAAGATGCCATGAAGGCAGTGATCCAGCGGGTCAAGAGGGCCTCGGTCGTCATCAACGGCGCAGAGGAGCGGGCCATCGGACCCGGGCTGATGATCCTTGTCGGGGTCGCAGTGGGGGACACCGAGGAGGACGCGCGGCTGCTGGCCCGCAAATGCGCCGAGGTGCGGATCTTTGAGGACGAGCAGGGAAAGATGAACCGCTCGGCCCCCGAGCTGGGGTATGAGGCGCTGGTCGTCAGCAACTTCACCCTGCAGGCGGATACCAAAAAGGGCCGCCGCCCCGGCTTTGACCGGGCGGCAAAGCCGCCCCTCGCGGTGGAGCTGTACCAGCTGTTCGTCGACTGTGTCGGCGGCTACGGCCTCGCCTCGGTCAAGACGGGGGAGTTTGGGGCCGATATGCAGATCGACCTGCTCAACGACGGGCCGGTCACCCTTGTGATGGACACCGCGGAGTGGAAGCGCAGCTGACCGCCGCGGATGGTTGACGGCGCTGCGCAAACTCTGTACAATAGCAAAAAAGCGAGAGCGCCGCGCATCCTGCCGCCGCCGGCGGCAGGGCGCGGCGGCTTTTGCCCCGCGGTTTTGGCCCATGGCTTTTGCCGCGCGCGGCGCATAGCGGCAGACAGCGGGGCGATATTCTGAGAAAAACGGCGGGCGCGGCCTGCCCAAAGGAGAGGATTTAAGGATGAAATTCTACCATTTCAACGCACCGGGTCCCTACTTCACCAACACCTTTGTCATCATCAGCGAGGCGGGCAATGCGGCCATCGTCGACGCCTGCGCCGCCCCTGAGCGGTACCAAAAGATCCTCGAGGAGAACGGCGCCGCGCTGCGGATGATCCTCCAGACCCACGGCCACTCCGACCACACCGGCGCGATCGAGCCGCTGCGGGAGGCCACCGGCGCCACCGTCTACCTCAACCGCGCCGACGCAGCGCAGTTCGGCATCCGGGCGGATCAGGACCTCACCGACGGGGAGAAGATTTCCCTCGACGAGCTGACCTTCGAGGTCATCACCACCCCCGGCCACACCCCCGGCAGCGTCTGCATCCGGCTCGGGGATCTGCTCTTCACCGGGGACACCCTCTTTGCGGGGGACATCGGCCGGACCGATCTTGCGGGGGGCAGCTATCCCGAGATCTGCGCCTCGCTGAAAAAGCTGCTCGCCCGGGTGGAGGATAACCCCAAGGTGCTGCCGGGCCATGAGGGGTTCTCGACCTTTGAGACCGAGAGACAAACCAATCCATATCTGCGCTGAGGGAGGGGACACAGAAGGTGTCGATGCTGTTATCGGTGAGCGGTCTTGCGTCGGTCTATGAGATCGAGCATATCGCCCGGATGTTCTACCGGGACCTGATCCTGCGGGACGGGTTCTGCCGGCCGCGCTGCGGCGACGAGCTGGAGCCGGCCACCCGCCACCGGGCGGCGGTGCTCTGCGACGGGGTGATCGCGGTGCGCGCGGGCAGCCGGAAGCTGCTGGCGGCGCTGCGCACCCCGCAGGGGGTGCGGCTGAAAACCGCACAGCGCCCCGCCGACGGGGACTGTGAATTCGCCCTCTGCCGGCTGCTCTATCTTCTGCTCTGCGATGCGACCGGCACCCGGCCGCCGTGGGGGGTGCTCACCGGGGTGCGCCCGGTGCGGCTGGTCCACCAGCTCTGGCAGCAGGGAAAGAGCGACGAGGAGGTGCGGGACTACTTCACCGGCCGCTGCCTTGCCAGCCCGAAGAAGGTGGATCTCGCGCTCGTCACCGCCCGCATCCAGCAGCCGGTGATCGACCGGCTGGTCCCGCGCAGCTGCAGCCTCTATATCGGGATCCCGTTCTGCCCCTCCCGGTGCAGCTACTGCTCTTTTGTCTCCCGCACCATCGGGCGGGAGCAGGCACTGGTACAGCCCTATCTCGATAAGCTCTGCATCGAGATCGAGCAGACGGTGGAGCTGATCCGGGCGCTGGGGCTCAAACTCTGCACCGTCTATATCGGCGGGGGGACCCCGACCGCGATCTCGGCCGACGGGCTGCGCCAGCTGATGGGCACGGTGCGCCGCTGCGTCGACCTTGCCTCCCTCGAGGAGTACACCGTCGAGGCCGGGCGGCCCGACTGCACCGACGAGGAGAAGCTCGAGGTGCTGCTGGAGTACGGCGCGAGCCGGATCTCGATCAACCCCCAGACCTTCAGCGACGAGGTGCTGGCCGCGATCGGGCGCAAGCACACCGCGCAGGACATCCTCGACTGCTATGCCACCGCCCGGCGGGTGGGACACAAGAACATCAATATGGACCTCATCGCCGGTCTGCCCAAGGACACGGTGGAGGGATTTGAGCGCAGCCTGAAGCAGGCGATCGCCCTCGGGCCGGAGAACATCACCGTCCACACCCTCACCCTCAAGCGGGCGTCGAATCTGGTGATCGACCACGCGCGGGACGAGTACGAGGACGTCGCGGCGATGGTGGAAAAGAACTACCTTCTGACCGAGGCGGGCTATGCGCCCTATTATCTCTACCGGCAGAAGGGCACGCTGCAGAACCTCGAGAACACCGGCTTTACCAAACCGGGCTTTGAGGGGCTGTACAATATCTATATCATGGAGGAGCTGCACACCATCTTCTCCACCGGCGCGGGCGGCTCCACCAAGCTCAAACAGCCCGGCGGCAGCCGGATCGAGCGGATCTTCAACTACAAATACCCGGCGGAGTACATCGCCGGTTTTGACACGATACTCGAGCGAAAGAAAAGGATAGGTGAGTTTTATGGCTGCGATCTGGATCCCAAAACGGCTGGTTGAGATCGGTCTGATCAACACCGCCGCCGAAAATGCGAAGAGCTTTATCAGCCACTGCGAGATCGGGTATGAGAGCCGGGTCGAGGCCGCGGCCAAGGAGGTGCTGCTGCAAAAGCGCAGCATCGTGATGCTCACCGGCCCCTCGGCCTCCGGCAAGACCACCACCGCCCACAAGCTGGCCGAGTGCATCCAGAAGATGGGCCGCTATTCCTGCGTGATCTCGCTGGACAACTTCTTCAAGAACCTCGAGGACTATCCCCGGCTGCCCGACGGCACCAAGGACTACGAGAACGTCGAGGCCATCGACGTGCCGCTGATCAACCGCTGCCTGTCCGAGCTGCTGGAGAGCGGCCACACCCGGATCCCCCAGTTCGACTTCATGACCGAGCAGCGGATGGAGGAGTGGATCGACCTCGACCTGCACGACGGGGTGGTCGTGGTGGAGGGGATCCATGCCCTCAACCCGGTGCTGACCGCCCGGCTGCCGCGGGAGAAGATCTACAAGATCTACGCCGGCCTGCGGGAGGAGTACTCCCACAACGGCCAGCGGGTGCTGCCCACAAGGGATATCCGGCTGGCGCGGCGGATGGTGCGGGACTGCAAGTTCCGCGGCCACAGCCCCGAAAAGACCCTCAGTATGTGGAAGAACGTCTGTATCGGGGAGGATCGGTTCATCAAGGTGTTCAAGCCGGAGGCCGACCTGCTGCTGGACACCTCCTTCAGCTATGAGATCTGCTGCTTGGCCCCCTCGGTGATCGAATTGGCGCGCAAGCTGCCCGAGACCAGCCCCCATGCCGAGCGGCTGTACGAGCTGGCGGGCTCCTTCTCGCTGTGTACCCCGATCGACGACGGGATGATCCCCAAGGACTCGATGCTGCAGGAATTTCTGGGATAAAAATGGAAAACAGTCCGCCCGAAGCGGGGCGGGGAAGGGAGACGAAGATGGCACGCGGAATGTTGGATGAGCTGATGGAGGCCGCCGGGGAGGCGGCGGGAAAGGCCGCGCGGGCGGCGGAAAACCTCGCTGCGCGGGGCAAGGAGAAGCTGGACCGGATGGCCCTTGAGAGCGAGCTGGCCAAGGCGCAGCGGCAGCTGGGCGCACTGGTCTACTCGCTGAAGAAGGCGGGGGAGGACAATCCCGCTCTGGTGGACCAGTATGTCGAGGTCATCGCGGATGTCGAGCGGCGGCTCTCGGAGAACGAGGCCGCGCAGGCCGAGCGGTACTGCGTCTCGATCTGCCCCCGCTGCGGTGCGCAGGTGGCGCCCGATGCGCTGTTCTGCCCAAAATGCGGCGCGAAGCTCAGCTGAGCGGCAAGGTGCCCAAAATGTGGACAGACGGTGAAAAATGGCGTTTTCAGGCTTGAAAAATCGGCCTTGATGCTGTAATATAGACGTACGCGCTTTTTTGCGGGAAGGGGGCCGCCGGCTTGGATTTTGTGAGAAAAGAGCATTACGGCCCGCAGGATCTGGTCGAGATCATCCGCCTGCTGCGCGCGCCGGGCGGCTGCCCGTGGGACCGCGCGCAGACCCATGCGTCGATCCGGATGAACTTCATCGAGGAGACCTATGAGGCGGTAGAGGCGATCGACGCCGGGGATTCCGAGATGCTGCAGGAAGAGCTGGGGGATGTGCTGATGCAGATCGCGCTGCACGCCCAGATGGAGGCGGAGGCGGGTCGGTTTGACTTTTGCGACGTCTGCGACCGGGTCTGCAAGAAGCTGATCTATCGTCATCCCCACGTCTTCGGCACGCTGCAGGTGGAGGGCGCCGAACAGGTGCTGCAAAACTGGGACGAGCTGAAGAAGAAGGAAAAGCATCAGGGCACCGCCGCCAGCAACCTCGGGGCGGTACCCGTCACCCTGCCGGGGGCAATGCGTGCGGCCAAGCTGCAAAAGCGGGCCGCGGGCTGGGGTCTGGGCTGGCAGGACACCGCTGATGCGCTGGACACCCTGCAACAGGCGGGGCGGCAGCTGGGCGCGGCGCAGAGCGATGCGGACAAGCAGTCCGCCGCGATGGCGCTGCTCTTTGCCGCGGTCGGCGCGGTGCGCGCCGCCGGGCTGGACCCGGAGCTCGCGCTGACCCGCGCCAGTGAGGACTTTACCCGGGCGGTCGCTGCAGAGGAGCAGCCGCTCGCAGAACAGGGCGGATTTGCCGCCCTCAGCGAGCAGGACAAGCAGAATTTGTGGCGGCGGATTATCATGTTCCCAAATGGGGAAAACCTATCATTATAGAAGAATAATTGTTTAGTGGAGGTAGTTTCATCATGACGAAAGCTGATTTAGTCGCGAAGGTTGCCGCCGAGGCCGGCCTGACCAAGAAGGACGCCGACAAGGCTGTGTGCGCTGTTCTGGATTCCATCACTGCCGCTCTGGTCGAGGGCGATAAGGTCGCGCTGGTGGGCTTTGGCACCTTCGAGA
>CALXIJ010000031.1 GCA_944388335.1 uncultured Pygmaiobacter sp. | reverse complement strand
GGGGCTGGCCGGCGATGAGGACGTTGAAGTTGCAGGAGAAACTGTCCTCGAGTGGGGTCATTCGGAACAACCGCCCCATCAGCTTGTCGGGGTTCTGCCCCCGCTTGAGGTCCAGCGTCAGCTTGAGGCCGCCGAGATCGGTCTCATCCCGCATCTCGCTGATCTCCCGCAGCTTGCCCGCCTTGACCAGTTCGGCGATCTTGTCCATGATCGCCTCGACGGTGGTGGTCGGCGGGATCTGGGTGATCTCGATCATGTTGTTCTCCCGGTCGTACTCATACCGGGCGCGCACCCGCACGCTGCCGCGGCCGGTCTCGTAGATCCGGCGCAGCTCCGCCTCGTCGTAGAGGATCTGGCCGCCGCCGACAAAATCCGGCGCCTTGAGGGTGGAGAGCAGGTCGTGGTTTTCATCCCGCAGCAGCGCGATGGTGGTCTCGCAGAGCTCCGCGAGATTGAAGGAGCAGATGTTGGAGGCCATGCCCACCGCGATGCCCAGCGTGTTGTTGGCCAGAATCGTCGGGAAGGTCACCGGCAGCAGGGTCGGCTCGGTGGTGGTGGCGTCGTAGTTGTCGACAAAATCGACGGTATCCTTGTCGATGTCGGCAAACAGCTCTCGGCAGACATCCTCGAGCTTTGCCTCGGTGTAACGGGACGCCGCATAGGCCATGTCCCGCGAATAGGCCTTGCCGAAGTTGCCCTTGCTCGAGACATAGGGCAGAAGGAGACTCTCGTTGCCCCGGGAGAGGCGGACCAGCGTGTCGTAGATTGCCTGATCGCCGTGGGGATTCAGGTGCATCGTGCTGCCCACGATATTGGCCGACTTGGTGCGCGCACCCTTGAGCAGTCCCATCTCGTACATCGTGTACAGCAGCTTGCGGTGGGCCGGTTTGAAACCGTCGATCTCCGGCAGGGCGCGGGAGACAATCACGCTCATCGCATAGGGCATATAGTTGCTCTCCAGCGTCTCGGTGATCCGGCTCTCAATCACGCTGCCGGCATCCATGATCTCGACGCTGTCTCCCAGCTGCGGGCGCTGCAGCGGCGCTCTCTTTTTGGTTTTGGGCTGTTTTTTTGCCATAGTAAAAGGGTCTTTTCCTTTCCCCGCGCCGTCTTTGCGCGGTCATTGCAGAAAAATCAGATCTCAGGAGACGTCCAATTCGTCCAGATACTCATACCCGTGGTTTGCGATGTGCTCCTTGCGGCCGGCGAGGTTATCCCCCAGCAGCAGATCGAACACCTCCGCGGTGTGGCGGGCATCCTCCGGCAGAACCTTGATCAGGCGGCGGGTCTCGGGGTTCATGGTGGTCAGCCACATCATCTCCGGCTCGTTCTCGCCCAGTCCCTTGGAGCGCTGGATGGTATATTTGTTCTCCCCGATCCGGGAGAGAATATCCGTCTTTTCCGGCTCGGTATAGGCAAAATAGGTCTTGCCCCGGCTCTCGATCTCATACAGCGGGGACTCCGCGATATAGACATATCCCTCGTTGATGAGGGTGGGCACCAGCCGGTAGAGCATGGTCAGCACCAGTGTGCGGATCTGGTACCCGTCGACGTCGGCATCGGTGCAGATGATGATCTTGCTCCAGCGCAGGTTGTCCAGACTGAAAACCGCAAGATCGTTCTTGACCTTGCCGTCCAGCTCAACCCCGCAGCCCAGCACCTTGATCAGATCGGTGATGACGTCGCTCTTGAAGATCCGGCTGTAATCGGATTTCAGGCAGTTGAGGATCTTGCCGCGGATCGGCATGATCGCCTGAAACTCGCTGTCCCGGCTGGTCTTGACCGCCCCCATCGCGGAATCGCCCTCCACGATATACAGCTCCCGGCGGGAGATGTCCTTGGTGCGGCAGTCGACGAACTTGGCCACCCGGTTTGCGATATCGATCTGGGAGGTCAGGTTTTTCTTGATCGACAGGCGGGTCTTCTCCGCGTGCTCCCGGCTCTGTTTGTTGACCAGCACCTGACTGCAGATCCGCTGGGCCTCATCGGGGTTCTCGATGAAATAGACCTCCAGCGTGTGTTTGAGAAACTCGGTCATCACCTGTGCAATGCCGCGGTTGGTGATCGCCTTTTTGTTCTGGTTCTCATAGCTGGTGACATTGGAAAAACTGCTTGAGACATAGATCAGGCAGTCCTGCACGTCGGCAAAGGTGATCTTGCTCTCGCCCTTCTTATAGAGGTTTTTGGATTTCAGATAGGCGTCGATCTGGTTGACAAACGCGGTCTTGACCGCCCGCTCGGGGCTGCCGCCGTGCTCCAGCCAGCTGGAGTTGTGGTAGTATTCCAGCAGCTGCCGCTTGTTGGAAAAGCAGAACGCCGCGCTCATCTTGACCCGGTATTCCGGCCGGTCCTCCCGGTCGCGGCACTGCGGCTTGGAGGAGCGGAACACCACCGGGGTGAGCGCGTCCTCCCCCGCCAGCTCGGCGACATAGTCGGCGATGCCGTTCTCATACCGAAACTCGGTGGTCCCGCCGCCCGATGTGCTCTGATCGTGCAGCTGGAAGAGCACCCCGGCATTGACCACCGCCTGCCGCTTGAGGGTGTCGAGGAAGTAGTCGATCGGGATATTGATGTCGGTAAAGACCTCCCGGTCGGGCAGCCAGCGGATCACCGTTCCCGTCCGCTTGGACCTGGCCGGTTCTTTCTGCAGGCCGCCGACATTCTCCCCCCGCTCAAAGTCGAGATGATAGTGAAATCCATCCCGGTAGATATCCGCTTTCATCCAGCGGGACGCATACTGGGTCGCGCAAAGACCCAGCCCGTTGAGACCCAGAGAATACTCGTAGTTTGCGCCGTCGGTATCGTACTTGCCGCCGGCATACATCTCACAGAAGAGCAGCTCCCAGTTGTAGCGTCCTTCCTTGTTGTTGTAATCCACCGGAATGCCGCGTCCAAAATCCTCCACCTCGATCGACCCGTCCTTGAACAGGGTCACCGACACCCGGTTGCCAAATCCGCCCCGGGCCTCGTCGATCGCGTTGGAGAGGATCTCAAAAACCGCATGCTCGCATCCCTCGATCCCATCCGAACCAAAGATCACCCCCGGGCGCTTGCGCACCCGCTCAGCCCCCTTCAGGCTGGAGATACTCTCATTGTCATAGACCGGTTGCTTTTTGGGCATATTTGCCTCCTATTGTCTTGGTATCCATGCGCGCCGCTTTGCCACTCTCCAAAGCGGCTTTGCAAAAGAGCAGAGAAAAGCACCTCAAACCCCCGCCGGCATCCTGCCGCAGCGCCCTGCTGCAGCGTCCCACGATATCGATCCGCGGCCGGCCTTACCGGCGGGATGTCGCTTGCCCTCCGCCCTCTCTTCTTTTCTCAAAAGAGAGACTTTTTGACAGATGGCGCCCAAGGTTTTTTGCCGCCTTCTCTCCCTGTCAAAAGGCCTATTTTATAATTATAACATCTTTTCATCCAAAGTTGTCAAGAAAAGCCTTTTTCTCTCCGCAGCGGGACGCGCTTCTTTCGTCCCTTCTCTTTTTCTTTTCATCCTGACGCTTTTTATGCGGATCCGGGAGCAAAAGAGCAAAAAGTACGGGCCGGAAGAGGTCCCGGCCCGTACCATTGTCCAAAATCAGGGATTATTCTTTGTCCTCTGTCTTTTCCTCCGTCCGGCTCTCCGCCGTCTCGGATTCCGATTCTGCCGCCTCGGGTTCAACCTGCGCTGCCTGCGGTTGGCTCTCTGCCGATGCGGGCGCAGCCTGCGCCGGCTGCGGCTCAGTTTCCGCCGGCTGCGACTGGCTCTCTGCAGTTTTCGCTTCGTGTTGGACTGCGTTGGCCGTCTGATCGTCCTTGTCCTCCGTGGGCAGCTCTCCGCCCTCCATCAGGGTGCGGAACTCATCGCCGGACAAGGTCTCCCGATCGAGCAGCGCCTTGGCCACCTTGTGCAGCTGGTCCATGTGCTGCTTGAGGATTTCGGCGCACTGGTCGTAGGCGTCGTCGATCAGCTCGCGCATCTCGGAGTCGATCTCCGCCGCGACCGTCTCGGAATAGCCGCGTCCCTGCGAGAAGTCACGGCCGAGGAAGGTCTGGCCCGGATCACTCCCGTAGACCACCGGTCCCAGACGGTCGGAGAATCCATACCGGGTGACCATGGCGCGGGCAATCGAGGTCGCCCGCTCCAGATCATTCGACGCGCCGGTCGAGATGTCGTCGAGCACCAGTTTCTCCGCCACACGGCCGCCCAGCAGGATGACGATCTCGTCCTCCATCTGGTTCTTGGTCATATAGTTGGAGTCCTCTTCCGGCAGGCTCATCGTAAAGCCGCCGGCCGCGCCGCGGGGCACAATCGTGATCTGATGCACCGGGTCGCCGGTCTTGGAATAGTAGGTTGCGATGGCGTGGCCGCCCTCATGGTAGGCGGTCAGCCGCTTCTCCTTGGGGGTGATGATCCGGCTCTTCTTCTCGGGGCCGGCAATCACCTTGATGCTGGCCTCCTCGATCTCGGCCTGCGTGATCGCCTTTTTGTTGCGGCGCGCAGCCAGAAGGGCCGCCTCATTGACCAGATTTTCCAGATCCGCACCGGTAAAACCGGGGGTGGATTTGGCGATGGTGGCCAGATTGATGTCCGGCCCCATCGGCTTGTTCTTGGTATGCACCTTCAGGATCTGCTCCCGGCCGCGCACATCCGGCAGGCCGACATAGATCTGACGGTCAAACCGGCCCGGCCGCAGCAGCGCGCGGTCAAGGATATCCGCGCGGTTGGTGGCCGCGATCACAATGACGCCGTCGTTCGCGGTGAAGCCATCCATCTCGACCAGCAACTGGTTGAGGGTCTGCTCCCGTTCATCGTGCCCGCCGCCGAGACCGGTGCCGCGCTGGCGGCCGACCGCGTCGATCTCATCGATGAAAACAATGCAGGGGGAACTCTTTTTGGCCTTGTCAAACAGATCCCGAACACGGGACGCGCCGACACCGACATACATCTCGACGAAATCAGAGCCCGAGATGGAGTAAAAAGGCACCCCTGCCTCGCCCGCGCAGGCGCGCGCAATCAGGGTCTTGCCGGTACCCGGAGGGCCCACCAGCAGCACGCCGCGGGGGATCCGCGCGCCCAGTGCGGTGAACTTGGCCGGGTTCTTGAGGAACTCCACGACCTCCTGCAGTTCCGCCTTTTCCTCGTCTGCACCTGCCACATCGGCAAAGGTCGCCCTGCGTCCCTCCGACGCCTGATCCTTTGCCCGTACCTTGCCGACGTTCATCACGCCGCCGCCACCGCCGGCCTGACGCATCATCATCCAGTACAAAAAGCCGATTCCGGCCACGGTGATCAGGGTGGGCAGCAGCATGCTGACCCAAGCCGGAGCGGACTGCTGCGGCAGGATGTCGTAGACCATCGGCTCATCCGGATGCGCCTCATTGTACTCATCGACATAGGGCAGGATCTGCTGCAAAAACAAGGTGGCATAGGGCACGGTATAGGTGAGCTGCTGGTCCTCCTGCTCCGCCGTGCTCTGCTGATTTTGCTGGTTTTTTTCGCTCTCGCTCTGCTGTGCCTCGCTGTTCCCGCTCTGCTGGACGCCGAAACCGCCGATCGACACAATCTGCTGCACGCCGTTCAGCTTCTGCGTCTCCTCAATCGCGGCCTTCGCATCCTCCGCAGACATCACAATGGTCAATTCTCCATCATTGAGATCATAGGTGAAGCTCTTGACCTTTTGATCTTTGAAGTAGCTGAGCACCTGAGAGTACTTCATGCTGATGGTGGTCGTCGGCATCCGGAAGATCAAGAAGGCCAAGATCAGCGCCAAGCCGAGGATCACCAGCATACTCGCGGCATTTCTGTTTGGTTTTTTGCTCAAATTCGTTTCACTCCAACTGCCGCCTGCGGGCGGCTTTCAAAAATCTTTTCCCCTCCTGCCATGCGGCTCCGTCGGCCGCACGCCAGAAGATTCATCCCGCTCAGACCGAATAGACCTCCGGCTTGAGCACACCGATGTAAGGCAGGTTGCGGTATCTCTCGTCATAGTCAAGGCCGTAACCGACGACGAACTCATCAGGCACGGTGAAGCCGACATAATCCGCCTGCAGATCCGCTTTGCGGCGCGCCGGCTTATCCAGCAGGGTGCAGATCCGGATCGAAGCGGGATTGCGGTCCTGCAGCATTCCCTTGATATAATCCAGCGTCATGCCGCTGTCCAGAATATCCTCCACAATCAGGATGTCCTTGCCCTGCAGATTGATGTCCAGATCCTTCACTATTTTAACCACACCGCTGCTTTTTACACCGGAACCGTAGGAGGACACTACCATAAAATCGATCTCTGCCGGCTGGGAAATCGCCCGCATCAGATCCGCCATAAAGACGACCGATCCCTTGAGCACCGAAACCATCAGCAGGTTCTTTCCCTCGTAGTCGCGGCTGAGCTGCGCGCCAAGCTCGCTCACCCGGGTGTGCAGCTCCTCTTCGCTGAGCAGTACCTTTTTGATATCGTCCTTCATCATTTTCATCATTCCTCCGATTCCAACAGCTTGATCTCCACCGCCTGCCGGCAATCCGGCCCCGGCAGCAGTTCCTCACATACACCGGCCCCTTCCAGCCACAGCACCCGATCCTCCTCAGCGAGCAGGAGAAGGCGATCGCGGCAGGTGTGGGGGACTCCGCTTTCCGATAACAGCTTTTTGAGGGTTTTGGTCACCCCGCGCCCTGCCGGGCGAAAGGTTTCCCCACCCCTGCGGACACGGAAAACTGAAATCTTATTTATCATACCATAATCTGCAAAATTTTTTAACTCTTTTTTACCGCAGCGGCAAAGTTTTACGATTTCTTCATACTCTAGTAACCGAACCGAAAGGATTCGGCCGTCGCAGAGCCGCTGTTTTCCCACAAAAAAGGGGATTGGCTGCTGTTTTTCTTCGCTCTGCCGCCGAGTCTCTTCGAAATAGAAGATCCCCCCGCTGCGGCAGGCTGTGACCTTGCCCGAAAGGCGCACCGAACTGCCGCCGCCCTCCAGAAGCCGGCGGCAGGCCCCGATCTTCTCCCGGTCCGCGCAGCCGCGCTCGGTGAGCAGCCGCGCCAGCGCCGACCGCAGCACCGGTCCCGGCGCCGACGCGAGCGGCGCGCACCGCCAGCCGGCGCCCTGCCGCGCGCGGCAGAGCAGCTCCTGTGCCAGCTGCTCCAAAAACGCGGCGTCCTCCCGCGCATCGGCGGCAAAGGCGGCGAGCGCGCGCTCCGCGCCGGGGTTGATCTTGCGCAGCGTCGGCATCACCTGCAGCCGGATCCGGTTGCGGCTGCAGCAGGGCTCAAGGTTGGTCGCGTCGATCACATAGCCGCAGTGATGCATCTCACAGTAGCGCAGGATCTCCTCCCGCGTGCAGCCCAGCAGCGGGCGCAGATACCGCCCCCGCACCGGCGGGATACCCCCCGCGCCGGCGAGAGAACTGCCCCGCGCCAGCCGGAAGAGCAGCGTCTCGGCGTTGTCGCTGGCGGCGTCGGCGGTCGCGACCCACACCCTGCACCCGGTCTCCTCTTCCCGCTCGCGGGAGATCCGCTCAAAGAAATCGTACCGCAGCGCGCGGGCGAAGCTCTCGACACTCTCCCCCGCCGGCCGCGTCCGCTCGGACATCCTCGCCCGCTCGGTCCACAACGGGATCTCCTTTTGCCGGCAGAGCGCGCGGACAAACACCTCGTCCCGGTCGGATTCCTCCCCCCGCAGCCCGTGGTTGAGGTGCGCCGCCTCCACCGACAGGCCCTTTTCGGGCGCGATTTTTCGCATCAGCTCGAGCAGGGTCACCGAATCCGGTCCGCCCGAGACCGCGCAGATCAGGATCCCGCCCGCCGGCAGCGCCGCCTGTGTGAGAAAGTCGGCGGCCCGCTGCTCAATAGTCCGCATCGCGGTTATACTCAATATTCATGAACCGGGTGTGCGCGCCATCCCAGCCCAGATTGACGGTGCCGACCTCGCCGTGGCGGTTCTTGGCCACGATGCACTCGGCCGTCGAGGTATCGCTCTGCCCCTCGGTGTCGTAATAGGCCTCCCGGTAGAGGAAGAGGACGCTGTCGGCATCCTGCTCGATCGAGCCGGAATCCCGCAGGTCGGAGAGCATCGGCCGATGGTCCCGGTTAGAGCTGCGCTCGGTGTTTCGGGAGAGCTGGGACAGGCAGATGATCGGGACATTCAGCTCCTTCGCCATGATCTTGAGATTCCGGGTGATGTCGCTGATCTCCTGCACCCGGGAGTCGATCCGCTTGCCGGAATTCATCAGCTGGAGATAGTCGATAACGACAAGGCCGACATTCGGCTTTGCGGGATCCTGATTGAGCCGGCGCACCTTCGCCTTGATCTCGGGCACCGTGATCGCGGAGGTGTCATCCATATAGATCGGCGCGCGCGCCAGAATATCGCTGGCCCGCGCCAGATCGACCCAGTCCTGATTCGAAAGAGTGCCGGTGCGCAGCTTCTGGCTGTCGATGGCCGCCTCACTGGACAAAATCCGGCTGGTCAGCTGATCTTTCGTCATCTCGAGCGAAAAGATCGCCACCGGGATCTTCTGCTTTTTGGCGACGTTGGTGGCGATATTCAGCGCAAAGCTGGTCTTGCCCATGCCGGGGCGGGCGGCCAGAATAATCAGGTCACTGCGGCCCATGCCGGTGAGCATCTTGTCCAGATAGGTAAATCCGGTCGGGATGCCCAGATACTTGTCCCGGTCCGGTCCGGAGATTTTCTGCAGCTGATCGTAGGTGTCGATGATGGTGCTCGAGATCGGCTGCATCGCACTGTGATCCCGGCCCGAGCGGATCTCGTAGATCTTCTGTTCCGCACTCTCGAGCAGGATGTCCGCGTCCGACTCCTCCTCGCTCTGTTCGAGGATGTCCCGCGCCGCCCCCATCAGCTGGCGGATGAGGTATTTCTGGTAGACAATATCCGCATACCGCTCGACGTTTGAGATGGAGGGCACCGTCTCCGCGAGGGAGGTCAGATAGACCTTGGCCTCCTCCTGCGTGGGGAAGACGCCTGCGTCCATCACCGCGCCGAGCACTGTGACAAAGTCGATCGCCGCGCCGCCGGTGAAAAGGCGCACCAGCTCCGCAAAGATCTCCCCGTTCTGCCGGACATAGAAGTGCTCGGGGCGCAGCTTTTCCACCAGCGCCGGGATGCACTCCCCCTGCAGCAGTGCGGCGCCGAGCACCGCCTGTTCAGCTTCCATATTATAGGGCAGCTGAATGCCCATGTTCTCAAAGGTAAGGGACAGGTTCTCCATACAGGCTTCCTTCTGCGTCAGTTTTTAACACGGTGATGCCCCGCCTTGCATCCTGCGGGGCGGGGCGTGGTTTCTTTCCTTTTTCGGCTCGTCGCCGATCCAAAGAGGATTACTCCTCCACCGAGACGGTGACCCGTGCGGTGACCGAGGGATACACCTTGATCTCCACCTCATAGCGGCCATAGTTCTTGATGTCGGCATCCAGAACGACCTTCCGCTTATCCACCGTCACCCCGGCGGCCTTTGCCAGTGCGTCGGCAATATCCTTGCCGGTCACTGCGCCGAACAGGCGTCCGCCCTGCCCTGCCTTCGCCTTCACGACAACGGTCATCCCGTCGATTTTGCGGGCAGTCTCCTGCGCCTGCTCCAGTTCCACCTCTGCATGGTGGCGCTTGGCGCTCTCCTTGGTCTTCACCTCGTTGACTGCGGCCGCGTTCGCCGCAACGGCCAGCCCGCGGGGCAGCAGGAAGTTGCGCGCATACCCGTCCGAGACCTCAACCATCTGATCCTTTTTTCCGGTTCCCTTCACATCTGCCTTCAATACGACCTTCATAACTGTTCTCTCCTTTTTCTAAGATTCACGGCGGCGGGGGATGCTTATTCGCTCTCCTCCTGATTTTTGCGGTATTCGTCAATCGCCGCCATGAGATAGACCTTCGTCTTTTCCAAACTGACGTCCTTGAGCTGGGCGCCCGCCATCGTGAGGTGGCCGCCGCCGCCCAGCTTTTCCATGATGAGCTGCACATTCAGCTCTCCATAGCTGCGGGCCGAAATGCTGATATAGCCGCCCATATCCATCGCGACAAAGCTGGCCTGCACCCCCTCAATCGAGAGCAGGTCGTTAGCCGCCTGCGGCACAATGACGCTGCTGTCCGAGGGCACATTGGCCGAGACGACAATCGCGCAGCCCTTGTAGAGCTCCGCCTCACTGACCAGTTTGGCGCGGCTGGTATAGTTTTCGAGGCTGCCGGCAAACAGCCGCTTGACATTCTGGGTCTGGGCGCCCATCCGCCGCAGGTAGGCCGCCGCCTCAAAGGTGCGCACCCCCGCGTTGATGACAAAATCCCGAGTGTCCAGCATGATGCCTGCCAGCATCGCCTCGCTCTCGAGGGCGGTGGGCTTATCCTCCCGCTCCCCGACATACTGCAGCAGTTCCGCCACCAGCTCGCAGGTGGAGGAGGCATAGGGCTCGTGGTAGAAGATCACCGCGTTGTCGATATGGCCCACCATCTTGCGGTGATGGTCGATGACCACCACGTTCACCGCGTTGCGGTAGAGCTCGGCGGATTCGAGCAGGTGCGGCACATGGGTGTCCACAACGATCACCAGCGTCTGGCGGGTCTGCCCTTCCAGCGCCTCCTCCGGGGTGATGAAATCATCCCCAAAGCCCGCATCCCGCATCCGCTGGATCAGGCTCTGCGCCAAGGTGTGCTTTTCATCCACCACCACGGCGGCCGGCTTATCCAGAATCTTACAGATCCGCAACACCCCGATCGCGGCGCCGATGGCGTCGAGATCCGACATCTTGTGCCCCATGATGAGGACGCTGTCGCTCTGACGGATGATGTCGCACAGCGCGTTTGCAATGATCCGGCTCTTGACCTTGGTGCGTTTTTCGACGCTGCGGGAAACGCCGCCGTAAAACTCAAAATTGCCGTCCGGCGTGCGCACGGCGGCCTGATCGCCGCCGCGGCCCAGCGCCATGTCCAGCGCAGCGCGCGCCATCTGGTCGCATTCGGCAAAGGTCTTGCCCCCGCGGCCCACGCCGATCGAGACGGTAACAATCCCGTTGTCGTTGCCGATCTCCCGCATCCGGTCCAAAATTGCAAACCGCCCCGCGATGATCTCGGTGATATGCCGCTCCTCCATCACCGCAAGATACCGGGAGGAGGACAGCCGGAGCAAGAAGCCGCTGGTGTTCTCGATGAACTTCTCGAACACCCGGTCCACCTCGCTGGTGAGGGCGGCGCGCTCGCTGTCCTTGAGGTTTTTGAGCACCTCCTCATAGGTATCCACCGTGATATAGAGCACCGACGGGCGGCTGGCGCGGTACTCCATCGCCTCGGTCTTGAGCTGGGTATCGTTGATAAAATAGGCCACAAACAGCCCATCTCCCCGCATCGTACCGCTGCCGAACACGGTAAAAGAGCGCCCTTCCGCCTCCAGCCACTGGCCCGACGGGCGCACCACCTTCTCCGGGTCGAACCCGGGCAGCGCCTTGTAAACGCTCTCGAGATAGTATTCCCGATCGGTCAGCACCCCGGACGAAAACGCCTCGTTATACCACACAATGCTCTTGCCCGAGAGCACCAGCACCGGGACCTTGAAATTCGTCAGCGAGTGCTGGGTCGCGCTGTCCTCATACCCGCTGCCGTGCAGCAGATGGGCGATCGCGCGGCGCAGCCGCTTGATATTGAGCAGCATAATGACCGCGATCAGTGCCAAGATTCCGGCCGCGATGAGCAGCAGCCACGGATTGACCAGACCGAGGGTCAGGGTCAATCCCACGCAGAATACCGCGAGGATTGCCACTATAAGATCCACCGTAATGAGTTTCTTCTCCATAACGCCCCCAAAAATCACTCCCGCCGCAGAGGGCGGGCAATCTGACCCGGCGCCGGCGCCGTGCGTCGCGGCACGGCGCATCCTCTCTCCATCTTATGCCGGATAAAAAAAGTATAATAACCTCCAAGACCGTGCTTGTGGCTATTATACTTTTTTTTCGACTGAAATTCAATTTTTTCACGCCGAAATTCGACCGCAGCTTTTTCTATCTTCTCCCGCCGTCCCGTTCGGACAAAAGAGCGGGCGAGGCCGGCAGCGGATTCAGACCTCCTGAATAATCGGCAGAATCATCGGGCTGCGCTTGGTGTTGCGGTAGAGCAGCGTCGACAGCTGGTCCCGCACCGCGCCGCGCATCTCCTCGAGGTTGCGCCTTCCGCCGCGCTGCGCGGCCTGCTCGATGACCTTTCTTGTCACCTCTTTGGCCTCGGCAATCAGTCCCTCGGCCTCCTTCATATAGACAAATCCGCGGGAGACGATGTCCGGCCCTGCGGCCAGCTTGCCGGTGCCGGCGTCGATCGCGGCCACCGCGATGATCAGCCCGTCCTGCGACAGGTGACGGCGGTCCCGCAGCACCACGCTGCCCACATCGCCGACCCCAAGGCCGTCCACCAGCACCCGGCCGGCCGGCACCGCATCGGTAATCGCGATCTTGTCCTGCGTGAGGGTGATCACATCTCCGATGTCCGCGATGACGATGTTCTTCTCCGGGATGCCGACCCCCATCGCGGTGATCGCGTGCTTTTTCAGATGCTTGTACTCGCCGTGTACCGGGATGAAGAAGCGCGGCTTGACCATGCTGATCATCAGCTTTTCCTCTTCCTGATAGGCGTGTCCGGAGGTGTGGACATCATACATGCTCTCATAAATCACCTCAGCGCCCAGCCGCAGCAGGCTGTTGACCACCTTGGTGACCATCTTCTCATTGCCCGGAATCGGGGTGGCGGAGATGATGATAAAGTCCCCCTGCCCGACCCGGACGTTCCGGTGGCTGCCGCCCGACATCCGGGAGAGCGCGCTCATCGGCTCGCCCTGACTGCCGGTCGTCACGATGACCAGCTCCTCGGGGCGGTAGCGATGGATCGATTCGATGTCGACAATGATATTCTCCGGCGCGTGCAGATAGCCCAGCTCGAACGCCATTGCGGTGTTGTTGACCATGCTGCGCCCCGAGATGGCGACCTTGCGGTCATACTTGATCGCCATGTCGATAATCTGCTGGATCCGCTGCAGGTTCGAGGCAAAGGTCGCAATGATGATCCGCTTGCCCTCCGCCTGCGCAAAGAGGTTCATAAAGCTCTGTCCGACCGACCGCTCACTGCGGGAAAATCCCGGGCGCTCGGCATTGGTGGAATCCGCCAGCAGCGCCAGAACCCCCCGTTTGCCGTACTCGGTGAAGGAGGCCAGATCGATCGTCTCATCGCTGACCGGGGTGAAATCCACCTTGAAGTCGCCGGTCTGGATCACAATGCCGGCCGGGGTCTCGATGGCATAGGCCACCGCGTCGGGGATCGAGTGATTGACCCGGATCGCCCGGACCTTCATGCAGCCCATCCGGATCTCCTGACCGGGTAAAATCTCCCGCAGATCGGTCGAACTGAGCAGGTCATACTCGGTCAGCTTGTTCTTGATCAGGCCGCAGGTCAGCCTCGTTGCATAGATCGGCACATTGATCTGACGCAGGAAATAGGGCAGCGCGCCGATATGGTCCTCGTGCCCGTGGGTGATGACCATCCCGCGGATCTGATCCTTGTGCGCAACCAGATAGGAGAAATCCGGGATCACAAGATCCACCCCGAACATCTCGCTGTCGGGGAACATCGAACCGCAGTCGACAAGAAACATATCCCCACAGCACTCATACAGGGTGATGTTCTTGCCGATCTCGCCGAGTCCGCCCAGCGGGATGATGTGCAGCTGTGTCTGCTTGCCGCGGCGAGGCTGGCGGCGGGGCGCTTTGGGCTGCTGCACCGCCTGTGCCGCAGCGGCGGCAGCAGCAGCAGCCGCAGCCGGGGAAACCTGCTTGCCGCGGGCGCGCCCGCGCGGTGCCTTGGGCTCGCTCTGCGCCGTTTTTTGCTGCTTTTCCGGATCCTGCGCCGGCTGCTTGCGGGGCCGGCCGGCCGATTTGGCCTGTTGATGGCTGCCCTGCTTCTTCACCACGCTCTGTCCCTGCTTTTTCTGTGCGGGCTTCTCCGCGTCGGCACTCTGCTGCGGCTGCTT
>CALXIJ010000030.1 GCA_944388335.1 uncultured Pygmaiobacter sp. | reverse complement strand
ATCTTCATAAAATCCTCTGCGGTGCCGAAGTTGCGCAAAAAGTCATTGCCCGACCCCAGCGGCACACAGGCGACCTCTGCCTGCGGGTAGCGATAGGCGCCGGCAAAGACCTCATTGAGGGTGCCGTCCCCGCCGCAGGCGTAAAACCGCACCGGGTCACGGGTCATGGCATATTGTTTGGTGATCTCGGTCGCATGTCCGGGATGGGTGGTGATCTCGACCGCATAGTCCAGCTTGAGCGGCGCGATCCGCTCAATCAACGCGGGGATGAAGAACTGGCTCGCATCCGCTTTCCCCGCCTTTGGATTCACGATAAAGACATGTTTCATCCAAAAATCCCCCTGACACTAACATCCTATTTTTTCTATCATACCGCATTTTTCACAAAGAAACAACAAAAACACCCTTGTTCTTTATGTAATTTTGAGGTTTCCGTCTTCTTTTCCCGCGCAAGGGAAGGCGTCTGTCTTTCACCGGGAGGATCTGCCGTCCCTCTACGGCTCGCGACGCGCAAAGAGGCAGAGGTTGTGTACCAACGCCGCACCAAATGCAATTGTCCCCTCTCTCCCGCCGGCCCGCCCTCTTATCTCCCCGTACAGGACAAAAAATGACAATGGACTTTTCTACCACAAAAGGCTATGATGTTATTGTCTTTTCTATAACCGGTTATCAGAGCTTCGGCAATATCCCGCAAATCGGCCGCATCGTCTCTTTGTCTGGATTTGGGCGTCAAAGGTTTCCGATCTTCCGCTTTGCCCTCGCATCCGGAGCGGCGAACCCCTTCCCTGCAACGGCGCGGGGGATGCAGGTTCTGAGCCCTCCGATTTCCGGTTTTCGCATTTGAGGAGGATTTTGATGGTCACCTTGCTCGTTCTGATCTATGTCTCTTTTATCAGTCTCGGCCTGCCTGACTCCCTGCTGGGCGCGGCGTGGCCCTCGATCGCGGGATCCCTCGCTCTGCCGGTCTCGATGGCGGGCACGCTCTCGATGCTGACCGCCGCCGGCACCATCCTGTCCAGCCTGTGCAACGCCGCGCTGATCCGCCGGCTGGGCACCGGCCGGGTCACCCTCATCAGCGTGGGGCTGACCGCCGCGGCGCTGATGGGCATCTCCTTTTCCACCAGCTTTTTCTGGCTCTGTGTCTGGGCAATCCCGCTCGGGCTCGGCGGCGGTTCGGTGGACGTCGCGCTGAACAACTTTGTCGCAAACCACTACCGGGCAATGCACATGAGCTGGCTGCACTGCTTTTGGGGGGTCGGGGCAACGCTGGGGCCGTGGCTGATCTCTCTCTGCCTGCGGCTGGATGGGCGCTGGCAGTCCGGCTATCGTCTGGTGAGCCTGCTCCAGTTTGCGCTGACCGGGGTGCTGCTCTTCTCCCTGCCGCTCTGGAAAAGGCTGGAGCGCCGGCCCGGCACGGTGGAGGGAATCAGCACCGCCGCGGAGGATCCGCTGCCGCTGTGGCGCCGACCCGGCTTTTTCGCCTCGCTCGCCTGCTTTCTCTGCTACGGCGCGCTGGAGGTGAGCTCCGGGCTGTGGGGCGCGAGCTACTTTGTCGAGGTCAAGGGGCTCTCCCCCGAGATTGCCGCCGGCTGGGGCTCCTTCTTCTACTGCGGCATCATGGTCGGCCGATTGCTGTCCGGCTTCCTCTCGATCCGGATCGGCGCGGGCAATCTGATCCGGATGGGCCTCGCCGGCATCCTGCTGGGGGTCGCGCTGCTGCTTGCCGGCACCGCCCCCGCCACCGCCGGCGCCGCACTGCTGCTGATCGGACTGGGCTGCGCACCGATCTACCCCTCCCTGATGCACCGCACCCCCAAGATCTTCGGCGCCGCCGCCTCCCAGACGATGATCGGGTTCCAGACCGCCTGCGGCTATCTCTGCTCCACCTTTATCCCGGTCGTCTTCGGCCTCATCGCCCAGTCGGTGGGGCTCGGCATCTTCCCGCTGGCGCTGCTGCTCTTCTTCCTGCTGCTCACCGCTGCCACCGAGCGGGTCACCTACATCGCCCGCCGGCAGCAATCCGCACAGCGGCAGCTGTAACGGCGGCGCGGTGTTCCGCCGCCCCTCTCAGCGCTCGATTTTGAAAAAGCGGGGCAACCATTCAATTTTACCTCTTGCCGGTTTGGGGGATCTCCTTCCCGCCCCCATGCAGCCCCGCGTCCGGAACAAACAAAAAAGGGCGCCGCATCTCCCGTTGCCGGGACTGCGGCAGCCCTTTTTGTTTTGCTCCTGTCTCCGAGAGGGGAAATTCCCCCTCCCGCGGCTTATTGTCCGGACGGCTGCACGGTGGACGGCCAAGACGCCTGCTCCGCGAACCCCTTTTTGAGCCGTCGCATCGCCGGCAGGGTCATGGCGGCCATCACACCGATGGCAAACTCTGCCGCAAGGATTCCCCACCCGGCCGAGACCAGCGAGGCCAGCGCGTTGAAAAGGGTGTGGCAGAGAACAGCGCCTGCCCACGCCGCGGCCTTGCGGCGGCGGCGAACGCCCCAAAAGATCAGCACCGTCGCAAAGATATGGTAGATCACCGCGAACACCCGCTCGAGAACCGACAAGCCGAAGGTCCACGGTGTGGCGGCTGCAAGCTGCTGCGCCGCCGTCGTCAAGAGCTCGGCAGAGATCCCCGCCGCCTCACACATGGCCGGATGATTGATCAAAAAGACAAAAATCAGGTTGTTGATCTGCGCCATCCCCGAGATGAGAAAAACCTCACAGAGACCATGCCCAAGCCCAAAGGAAACTGCATCCTTCCAGCTGTGTTTCCTTTTGAGGAGCAGCGCACCGGCCAGACGGGCGCTCTCCTCAAACAGGCCTGCCGTCAGCCCGCCGATCAGCAGCGAATAGAGCACAAAATGCGCCGATGCAAACTGCTGAAAGCCCTCCTGCAGCGACAGGATGCTCAGCAGCGGAATCCGTGTCAGCGGCTGGGCGACAAAAAAGCTGAGAAACCCCAGAATCAGCGGCAGCGCAGAGAGCTTTCTGCGGATGCCCAGCAGGATGAGAAGCAGAATCGGGCCGAGAAAAAGAGCGGCCGCGGTGAGCAGAATTGCCGTAACCGTAGATGCGGGAATGGTAATCGGGGCTGACATGACAGCGCCTCCCTCTCGTCTTTCTTGTGTTATTTAGATATTGATCAAACTACAATGCAAGTGTACCGCCACCGCCGGCAAAAGTCAATCCTCCCGCCCCCAAAATGCCGCCTGTACCCGCAGAGGCTTTGCCTCTTCTTTGCGCGCTTGCTCTAATTGCTCATCGCCTTCTCCCCCGCAGGCTCCGCCCGCCGGGTGATCCAGCCACACACCGGCTTCTCCCGCCGTTTTGCCGATGCGGAATGCCTCCGCCAGAGGTCATTTTGCCGCGTGCAGTTTTCTTTCCCCCACCGGGCTGCGGCCCGCAAGGCGGGGAAAATCCGGCCGCCTCTCCCTATGGCACTTCGCCGAGCGCCCGCCAAGTCACAGCCTGCATCCCCGCGCGGGTCTTCCCTTCATCCGCGCGGCAAGCTATGCACCGCCCGCGATCCTCCTGCAAAGCAGGATCCACAAGCGGCGTCGTGACCGCGCGCCGCAGCTGCGGAAGGCATCGGCATCCACCATCCCGCAGAGCAGGCTCCCTCTTTTACCACAGTTTCGGCATTCCCAAACCACATCCCAGAGCCGCGGCTGCAAAGACAAAAAAAGATCCGTCCCCGCGGGGACGGATCCTCATTTTTATCCTGTCAGTTCAGCAATTCTGCGCAGCAGATTAGCCGAAGTAACGAGCCAGCAGACCCTCGAAGGCCTTGCCGTGACGGGCCTCGTCGCGAGCCATCTCGTGGACGGTGTCGTGGATCGCGTCCAGACCCAGCTCCTTCGCCTTCTTGGCCAGCTCGAACTTGCCGGCGGTCGCGCCGTTCTCAGCGTCAACCCGCATCTCGAGGTTCTTCTTGGTGGAGTCGGTCAGCACCTCGCCCAGCAGCTCAGCGAACTTCGCAGCGTGCTCGGCCTCCTCGTGCGCAGCCTTCTCCCAGTACAGGCCGATCTCGGGATAACCCTCGCGGTGAGCGACACGAGCCATCGCCAGATACATGCCGACCTCGCTGCACTCGCCGTTGAAGTTCTCGCGCAGGCCCTCGATGATCTCGGGGTCAACGCCCTGAGCCACGCCGACAACATGCTCAGCAGCCCAGGTCTTCTCGCCGGTCTGCTCCTTGAACTTGGAAGCAGGGGCCTTGCAAACAGGGCAGAACTCGGGAGCGCTCTCGCCCTCATAGACATAACCGCAGACGGTGCAAACAAACTTTTTCATGGTTCAGTCTCTCCTTTTTTATTGTACTTTATCCTTTGCTTTGCAGTTTTGTTCTTGTTGCTGAGTAAACTATACCACGTCAGTATAGTTTTGTCAACAGTTTTTTTCGGATTTCCAAAAAATTTCTCCGGCAGCATCCTTTTTGATCTACTTTTGGGGTCCGGACCCCCGGCCGCCTCGCATTGCAATGCCCGCCCGCTCCAATGCGGGCAGTACCAGCCGCAGCGAGAGGGCGGTCAGGCTGCCCATCGCAATTCCCGAGAGGATCAGCACCGGCGCATAAGCCAGTGTGAAGCCGGTTCCCAGCCAGAGGGAGGCCATCAAGAGCTGGCCCAGATTGTGGCTGATCGCCCCGGCCACCGAGAGGATCAGCAGGGAGGGACGCTCCTTTGGAAGCATCAGCAGCATCAGCAGTGCGATGCTCAGCAGCCCGCCGCTCAGGCTGAGCGCCCCCGCCGAAACGCCGCGGGTCAGGGCGGCAAACAGCGCTTTGAGCAGTACCAGCGAAACCGCCGTCCGCCGGTCCAGAAAGAAGAGTGCATACATCACCACGATGTTGGCAAGCCCCGGTTTGATGCCCGGCGGCAGCCCCAGCGCGGGGGCCAGTGCCCCCTCCACCGCGCTGAAGAGCAGCGCCAGCGCGAACAGCATCCCGCCGAGCGCGACCCTGCGCGCCGTTCCATTGCGCATCCGTTTTCCCTCCTTCGTGTCCGATCACAGAAAGACGACGGAATACCCCTCGCCCTCCTCGCTGAGCCGGAAGCTCTCCTCCAGCATTTTGGAAACGACCAGCTCCCCGCTCTCATTGAGGAAGATGACCCCGATCTCGGGATGTTCTTCCATGAATTCCCGCGTTCTGGCGTCCCCCCAGACAAAGAGGGTGGTCGAGAGAAAATCCGCCTGTGTGCCGTCGGAGGAGACCACACCGACCGAGAGGATATCGCTCTGGGCCGGATAGCCGGTCTCGGGCGAGAGGATGTGGTGGTAGCGGGTGCCGTCCGCAGTCTCAAAATACCGCGCATATCCGCCGGAAACCGCCATCACCTGATCCTCCAGCGCAACCGAGGCGATATAGCTCTGGCTCCCCTTTTCCGGCGTCCGGAACCCGATCCGGAACCGGTCTCCCTCGGGGCTGCGGCCCTTGACATAGACATTGCCGCCGATGTTGAGGATGGCCGAGCGCACCCCCTGTTCCTCATAGATCTCGGCGGCGAGGGTGCAGGCGTTTCCCTTTGCGATGCCGCCCAGATCGATCGCCTGCCCCTCCTGCGGCAGGAACACCGTCCCCGCCGCCTCATCCAGCACCACGCTGGCATCGTCGATCAGCGGCAGCACCGCG
>CALXIJ010000029.1 GCA_944388335.1 uncultured Pygmaiobacter sp. | reverse complement strand
GGCGGGGAAAAGCTGGTTCTGCGTCCTCTTCCCGCCGCTCTGTGTGTCGGTGGCGTCGGCGCCGACCGAGATCTACACCGAGGAGGAGCAGCGGGTGACCGAGGGCGGATACGAGATCCGGTTTGCGCTGGTGGAGTGGATCGAGCGGCTGAAAGAGCAGCGGGCGGAGGGCTGACCCGGCCCGATGCCGACCGGGCGGAGGACGGATAAAAAAAGGAAAACGGTGGAAAAAGCCCTGCCGGTGTGTTAGAATAGAGCCCAGAAAAACCGCTGCGGCGCAGCGGTGAGGGAGCGAAAAGCAGTGAAACAGATCGGCACGAAGAGACTCTATAAAGATGGATTTACCCTGTTGACGGCGGTGGCCTCGGCGCTGCTGCAGTGTTATGCGATACAGGTGTTCATGAATCCCTGCCATCTGATCTCCAGCGGCTTCACCGGGGTGGCGCAGCTGATCAACCTGCTCACCGAACAGACCGGCTTCCACATCGAGACCTCGCTGGGCATTCTGCTGCTCAACGTTCCGGTCGCACTTGCCTGCGCGCGGGGGATCAGTCCCCGGTTCACCCTCTTCAGCTGCGTGCAGTTCGGCTGCGCCTCCCTCTTTTTAAAGGTGCTGCATTTCCAGCCGCTGATGGAGGATCTGGTGCTGAACGTGATCTTCGGCGGCTTTCTCTATGGGATGTGCGTCGTCGTCGCCCTCAAGGGCGGGGCCTCCACCGGCGGCACCGACTTCGTCGCCCTCTATTTCTCCAACAAATACGGCAAGTCGCTGTGGCAGTATGTCTTCCTCTTCAACACCGTCGTGGTGCTGATCTTCGGCGCCTTCAAGGGCTGGACCTACGCGGGGTACTCGATCATCTTCCAGTTCATCTCCACCCGCACCATCTCCACCTTCCACACCCGGTATGAGCGTCTGACGCTGCAGATCACCACCGAGCACCCCAAGGAGCTGCTGGATGCCTATGTCAGCCACTACCGCCACGGCGTCTCCTGCGTCGACGGTTACGGCGGATACTCCCACCGCCCCTTTACGGTGCTCACGACGGTGGTCTCCTCCTATGAGGTCAAGGAGATCATCCACCTGATGAAGGAGGTCGATCCCCGGGTCATCATCAACATCTACAGGACCGAGGATTTTGTCGGCGGCTTCTACCGCAAGCCGATCGACTGAGCCGGGTGCAGAATTCCGATCAGGATCAGGATAGAAAGAAAGAGAGGGACGCCCCGCGGGGCGTCCCTCTCTGTGCAAAAAGCCGGATGTCGCGGATCATTCCGCCGCAAAATAGGCGATGCCGCAGGCGCCGGGGCCGGCGTGAACCCCGATCACGGTGCCGATGGCGGACACCGGCGGCTCGGGCAGATGCAGCGTCTGGGCGATGTACCGGCAGAAGGGTTCCACCGTCCGACGGTGGCCGGTGTAGCCCAGCAGATAGGGCTTGAGGATGTCGATGCCGCCCTGCTCGGAGGAGATCAGCTTGAAGATGGCCACATAGGCGCCGGCGAGGCCGCGGGCCTTTCCCGCAAGGCCGACCTTGCCGTCCCGCACCGTGATGACCGGCTTGATCCCCAAAAGGGTGCCCGCCACCGCGGCGGCCTTGGGCAGCCGGCCGCCCTTTTGCAGATACTTGAGGGTGTCCACCACCGCATACAGCCGGATCTGTCCCTTTTCCTCCTCGAGCAGCGCGGCGATCTCGGCGGCGGTGCGCCCCTCCTCCCGGTAGGTCAGCGCCCGGCGCACCAGCAGCTGCTCGGCGAGGGTCACGGTGCGGCTGTCCACCAGAAAGATGTGATCCCCGTAGCCGGACAGATCCCGCGCGAGCTGAGCACTCTGGAAGGTGCCGGACAGCGCGCTCGAGAGCAGCACCGCGACCAGATCGTCCCCCGCCTCCTTGGCCTCCTCAAAGGCGGTGAGAAAGAGCTCCGGGCTGGGCTGGCTGGTGGTGGGCAGCTTTTCCGCGGTGGCCAGCCGCTCGTAAAAGACCTTCGGGTCGAGGTCCAGCCCGTCGCGGTAGACCTCGTCCGGTCCGAAGTTGACGTTGAGGGGGATCGAGATCACCCCGAGAGAGGCCAGCTCCTCCTGCGTGAAGTCGGCGGTAGAATCGGTGAGAATGCGAACTGCCATACGATGATTTCATCCTTTCTGCGTAGCTTGCAAAGATAAGCGGGCGGGGTCAGATGCTGCCGAAGAACCGGTGCAGCACCCCCAGCGCGGCGGTCAGCGCCTCCAGCTCCTCGGGCTTCAGCTGGGTGCAGACCGACTCCACCATCCGGCGGTGGAAGGCGCGGTGCACCTCATAGGCCTTTTGCCCCAGCGAGGTCGGCTGCACCAGCACCCGCCGGCGGTCGGCCTTGCTGCGCTGGCGCAGCAGATATCCCTTTTGCTCGAGGGTCTTGACCGCGATGGTCAGGCTGCCGGCGGACACCCGCAGCCGCGCGGCGAGGGCGGCCATCGTGTTCTCCTTCTTCTCCTGCCTGTCGCAGGCCGCCTCGATGACATGCATCTCGGTGACCGACAGATTTTTGAACGGGCCCTTGAGCAGCTCCTGCTCCTCAAGGCGCATCACGTCGTGAAAAACCTCGACGAGGAACTGGTTGAGCTGGGCGCGGGAATCCGCCATCCGGCCGCCCTCCCTTCTTTTTTTATTTTGAAGTTCAAAGGAATAGAACCGAGTGCAGTATAGCACAGGGGAAAAAGGAATGTCAAATTATTTTGAACTTCAAACAAATGAAACCGGTTGTTTTTCCAAAGAATGAGAGAAAGAAACATCCTGTTTTATGAATTGTTCTGAAAAAACACTGCCGTTTTGGCCCCGGTGAGGGGGAATGCCCATGGAAAAAGGGGATCGTTGCACCGTGGTTTTCTCGGTGGGAGAAATCGAAAGCGGATCTTCTCCCTGCGCTCCCGCCGGCAGGGGATGCGGGGAAAGGCGGAAGAGAGGGCCGCTTTCAAGAATTGGATGCCCCGATGCAGGCAGCCCAAAAACAATGTTGACAATTCAACTTTTGGGGTGCATAATACAGAAGTTGCTTTTTCAACATGATGGAGGGGAAGAGGATGGTAGATCGGTTTGAGCGGTTTTCTCTGGCGATTTCGGAGATCTCCCGCCATTGGCACAAGCTGGCATCGGGGGAGATGAAGCGGTACGGCCTGCGGGGCGCGCACGCGATTTATCTGCTGGCGATGCTGCGCTATCCCGAGGGGATCAGTGCGCCGAAGCTCTGTGAGCTCTGCTGCAAGGACAAGTCGGATGTCTCCCGGATGCTCTCGATCATGGAGGAGAAGGGCTATGTGACCAAGGAGGAGAGCGGCGGCAGTCTCTACCGGGGGCTGTTCAAGCTGACCGACGCCGGCCACACGGTGGCGCAGGAGGTCTGCGGCCGGGCCAGCCTCGCGGTCGCACTGGCCGGCGGGGATCTCGCCCCGGAGAAGCGGGAGGTGCTCTACGAGGCGCTGGAATCAATCGCCGCCAATCTGCGCAAACTCAGTAAGAAAGGACTGCCGAGAGAATGAAGATTGCGATGCGGGCATTTTGCCGTGTTTATCAAGTTTTGTTTCATCTGGCACTGCCGGTTTTGCCCTATCGGGAGCCGGAGCGCCACACCAGTGTGGAGGAGGTGCCCGGTATCCTGCAGCGGCTGGGAGTGGACGCGGTGCTGCTGGTGACCGACCCCGGCCTGCGCCGCGCGAAGGTGACCGATGGTCTGGAGAAGCTGCTGGCGCAGCAGGGGATCCGCTGTGTGGTGTATGACGGCACCTGTGCGAATCCCACGGTGGAGAACATCGAGCAGGCGCGTGCGCTCTACCTCTCAGAGGGGTGCAGGGCGCTGATCGCGTTTGGCGGCGGGTCCTCGATGGACTGCGCCAAGGCGGTGGGGGCGCGAATTGCCTATCCGAAGAAGAGCCTTGACCAGCTCAAGGGCCTGCTGCGGGTGCTGCGGCAGATCCCGCCGCTGATCGCGATTCCGACCACCGCCGGCACCGGCAGCGAGGTGACGGTCACCGCGGTAATCACCGACCGCAAAAAGCACCACAAGTACACGATGAACGATTTCACCCTGATTCCCCGGTATGCGGTGCTCGACCCGCAGGTGACCCTGTCGCTGCCCCCGCAGGTGACCGCGACGACCGGCATGGACGCGCTGACCCATGCGGTCGAGGCCTATATCGGGCGCTCCACCACCAAGGAGACCCGGGCGCTGGCGCTGGATGCGACGAGCCGGGTCTTCCGGTATCTCGAGGTGGCCTACCGGGACGGGAGCAACCTCGAGGCGCGGGAGAATATGCTGCTGGCGGCCTACCGGGCGGGGATTGCCTTCTCCAAGTCCTATGTCGGATACATCCACGCGGTGGCCCATTCGCTGGGCGGGCAGTACAACATCCCGCACGGGCTCGCGAATGCGGTGCTGATGCCGATTGTGCTGGAGGCGTATGGGGCCTCGGCGGAGAAGAAGCTGCACGAGCTGGCGCTGGCGGCGGGGGTGGCACAGGCGTGGGATTCCGACCACGCCGCCGCCCAGAAATTCATCGCGGCGATCCGGGAGCTGAACCGCCGCATGCAGATCCCGGCAACCCTTTCCGGCATCCGGCAGGAGGACATCCCCCAGATGGCGGCCTATGCCGCCCGGGAGGCCAACCCCCTCTACCCGGTGCCTCGGCTGATGGATGCCAAAGAGCTGGAGCAGTTCTATGAAAAGGTGGCGGACAGGGCAGGGGATATCCTCTGGGAGAAAGAAGATAACCTACCCGATAAGGAGGCGGTTTGATGCAGATTGAGGAGATCTTGACCCATCAGAGACATTTTTTTGAGAGCGGGGCAACCTTTCCGGTAGAGACCCGGATTGCGGCGCTGCGGCGGCTGCGGGATGCGATCGAGCGGCATGAACAGGAGATCGGCGACGCGCTGCGGGCGGATCTGGGCAAGAGTGATTTTGAGAGCTTTATGTGCGAGACGGGCCTTGTCCTCAGCGAGATCGGCTATCTGATCCGGCACACCCGGAGGTTTGCCGCGCGCCGGCGGGTCCACACCCCGATGGCCCAGTTTGCCGCGGCGAGCTACAAGCAGCCGACCCCCTACGGCAACACCCTGATTATGAGCCCGTGGAACTACCCGTTCCTGCTGACGATCGACCCGCTCGCCGATGCGATTGCCGCCGGAAATACCGCGGTGGTCAAGCCCAGCGCCTACTCGCCGGCCACCAGCGCCGTGATCGCCCGGATTGTGGAGGAGTGCTTTGACCCGGACTATGTCGCGGTGGTCACCGGCGGGCGCAAGGAAAATGCGGCGCTGCTCGAGCAGAAGTTTGACTTCATCTTCTTCACCGGCAGCCAGAACGTCGGCAAGGAGGTGCTGCGTCACGCTGCCGAGCGGCTGACCCCCGTCGTGCTGGAGCTGGGCGGCAAGAGCCCCTGCATCGTCGATGAGACCGCCAAGCTCGAGCTGGCCGCGCGGCGGATTGTCTTCGGCAAATACCTCAACTGCGGCCAGACCTGCGTCGCGCCGGACTATATCCTCTGTGCCGCGCCGATCAAAGAGAAGCTGGTTGCCGCGCTCTGCCGGGAGATCCGCCGCCAGTATGGGGAGCACCCGCTGGAGAATCCGGATTACGGCAAGATCGTCAACCAGAAGCACTTTGACCGGCTGTGCGGCCTGATGCGGGATACCCCGGCGGTCATCGGCGGGCAGAGCGATCCCAAGACGCTGCAGATTGCCCCCACCGTCCTCGAGGGGATCGGCTGGGAACATCCGGTCATGCAGGAGGAGATCTTCGGACCCATCCTGCCGATCCTCACCTTTGACCGGTTTGAGGAGATCTTCCCGCTGCTCTCAGAGCGCGCCCGTCCGCTGGCGCTCTATCTCTTCTCGGAGGACCGCGGCCGGATCGCCAAGGTCACCGAGCGCTGCCGCTATGGCGGCGGCTGCATCAACGACACCATCATCCACCTCGCCACCAGCGAGATGGGATTTGGCGGTGTGGGGGAGAGCGGTATGGGCGCCTATCACGGCAAGACCGGATTTGACGCCTTCTCCCACGAGAAGAGCATTGTGGACAAAAAGACCTGGCTGGATCTGCCGATGCGGTATCAGCCCTATCAGCGAAAGAAATACGGCCGGATGCTGCGCTTTTTCCTGCGCTGATCTGGATCGATAAAAGGAAAGCGCCGGGCGGGCAGCCCAAGAGAGGACTGCCCGCCCGGCGTCTTTCTGTCATCGGGAAAAGCGGGGAAAAGCCGGCGTCATTTTCTGACGTCGCCCCGGCCAAAGGGGGCTGCTTTTAGTCGATCACGGTGCTGGTGCGGCCGATGTCGACCGCGGCGGAGGCGATCCGCCGCCAGCTGTTGCAGCCGCAGATCCCGTCCGCGGTGAGGCCGTTGCTGCGCTGGAAGGCGCGCAGCGCGCTCTCGGTGTTCACGCCGAAGATGCCGTCCAGCGTCTTGGTGCTGTACCCGAGGGCGTTGAGTGCGTCCTGAAGGATCAGCACATAGGTGCTGCGGTCGCCGCGGCGGACCGTCGGGTAGCCGCTGGTGCCGCCGCAGGCGGGCTTGCCGTACCGGCGGTCAAAGTGGACCCAGGTCGGGGTCATCGAGAGCGGCTCGACATAGCCCCAGACCCCGAGATTGGTCGCCGCCTGCCAGATCCTGCGCCGCTGGGTGCTCGAGAGGGTCTGCCCCACATCAAAGGCGACGCCGGCATAGTGCTGGCTGGTGGTCCCATGGCCGCCCTCCCAGATCCGCTTGAAGGCGTATCCGACCGGGATACCGCTGCCGTAGCTGCGGCGGGTCTGGTTCCAGCTCTCCATCGCCCGCACGGTGGTCCACAGGGTCGGGCTCTTGCTGCTGCCCCGGAACTCCCGCACCCGCAGGGTGGTGCCGTAGGAGTAGGGCATCGCCTCGCTCTCGGCGCGGTAATAGACATACAGCCGGTTCTCGTATTCGTCATAGACAAAGATCTTGGTCTTGGCAGTGGCGCGCCCGGTCAGGGTGAGATAGTAGTCATAGAGGACCTCCCACGTTGCCTGATCGACGAATCCGGTCTCGGGCAGGCCAAAGCCGGCTTGGAAGGCGAGGACCGCCTGCCGGGTCTGCTCGTCGAAATAGCCGTCGCTGCGCACAAAGCCGGCCGCGCAGTAGAGGCTGGCGATCGCGTTGATGTAGAACTGCAGCTCCTGCACCGCCTGACCCGCGCTGCCGACCGTCAGCACATAGCCGGGGTAGCCGCCGTCGGTGTCCTCCTCCTCTGCGGTGCCGCCGGTCTCGCTCAGCAGGTCGAACAGCATCTCGAGCAGCGCGTTCCAGGTCTCCTCATCAACGGTGCCGGTCTCGGGCAGACTGAACTCCCGCTGGAAGGCCGTCACGGCCAAGGCGGTTTCCTCCCCGTAAAAGCCGGTGATCTCCACCTCCCGCAGCGAGGGGTAGAAGAGCTCCCCGACCGCGAGCATGAACTGGACAAATTCCACCGCCTGCCCCTCGGTGTTCTCCGAGACGGGATATCCGGGATAGGGGGCAAAGTGATAGGCGATGACCGGCCCGTCAACGGTGCGCAGCTTCTGGTAACCGCTGTAAAGCGCCTGCCAGGTCGCGGGCCCGATCACCCCGTCGGCGGTCAAGCCGCTGAGCTGCTGGAAGGCGATCACCGCATCCCGGGTGGCGGTGCCGAAGATCCCGTCATAGCTGATCCGCGGGATGCTGGGGTAATAGGCGGACATCAGATAGAGGTAGAACTGCGCCTCCTTGACCTTGATGCCGGTGCTGCCCACCCGCAGCGGCGTGCCGGGATAGACGCCGGGCAGTTCGTTCTTTTCGAGGATGCCGTTGATCTGACTGGTGTAGACCTCATAGAGCTTGTTCCAAGTAGCCGGGCCGACCACCCCGTCCACCGTCAGCGAAAAGCCCCGCTGGAACGCCCGCACCCCCGTTTCGGTGGCGGCGCCGAAGACGCCGTCTGCGGTCACCGCGGGGATCGCGGAGTAAAAATCGCTGAGCACCGACAGCCAGAACTGGACCTGACGCACGCTGTTGCCGGTGCTGCCGCGCCGCAGCGGGGTGCCGGGATACTGGCCCGGGAAGCTGGTGTCGGGGGAGGAGATGTCGCTCTCGATGCTCTGATAGTCGTTGTACAGGCTGTCCCAGGTCGCCCGCCCGACGATGCCGTCCACCGTCAGTCCCGCGTGCTCCTGATAGGCCCGCACTGCCGCGGTGGTCGATGCGCCGAAGATGCCGTCCACCGCGACGTCCGGCACCGAGGGCACATAGCCCGAGATGGTGGACAGCCAGAACTGGATCTGCCGCACCGAGGCGCCGGTGCTGCCCTGCTGCAGCGGGCTGCCGGGATAGACGCCGGAGGAGGGCTGCCCGTCGGGGAACTCCCCCTCGCTGGTCAGCTCGGCGAGCTTTTTGACCGAGACATAGATATAGCTGATCTTGTACCAGGTCGCCCGCCCGACAACGCCGTCGACGGTCAGGCTGAACTGCTTTTGAAAGTTTTTGACCACCGTCTCGGTGTCCTGACCGAACACCCCGTCAATGTTGGTAATCGTGCCAAGGCCGGGATAGTTCTTGGTGATCCGGTTGAGCTGGCGCTGGATGATCCGCACCGCGTCGCCGGTGCTGCCGCGTCGCAGCGGGGTGCCGGGGTAGCTCTCGGGCACATCCTGAATGTTGTCGGTGGTTTCCAGCGAGATGTCGTTGCCGTAGTAGTACCGCAGAATCCGCAGCGCGGTATATCCCTCGTCGGCAAGATCCTTGCTGCCCCACTGCTTCATCCCCGAGCAGGTCACCGACTTCCCGTCGCAGTAGGAGGAGAAATAGGGCTCCTGTGCGCCGCCCTTGCGGATAAAGGTGTTGAAGATCTCGTCGACCTGTTTGCTGATCGACTCGAAGATGTTCCGCCCGTGGACATAATACTGGTCATAGCTGGTTGAATTGGTGATGTCAAAGTCATACCCCTTGCCCTTGCTGCGGTACCACTCGGTGTAGATCCGGTTCAGCGCAAGGCTGATCTGGGCGTAGATATTCGCCCGCAGCGCCTCGACGGGCCAGGTGGGGTAGATTTCGCTGCTGGCGACGTTCTTGATATAATCCCGGAACAAGACCGTCACATTCCGTGCGGTGGAGGCAGGGGTGCCCAGATGGACGACAATCTTGTTCGGGATGACCACCTCGGTGAGCACCCGCTCACAGAGGACCGAGGGCTGTTCCCCCGAGCCGCCGTCCTCGGCGAAGAGGCTGTGCTCGGGAATTGTGAAGACCTCCGGCAGCGAGCGGAAACGGGAATTCTGTTCCACCGGAATCATGTTGAGATCCACCATCGCGTTCTCCCCGGCAAAGACCTGAATCCCGTTGATGGTGATCGGGTAGTAGCCCTCCTGCTCGACGGTGAGGTTGTAAACGGCATAGGGCAAGACGCTGGTGTTGTTCTCGTCCAGCGAATAGCTCCGGTCCGGGGCCCACAGATGGACCGGGTCGGCGTAGCCGGAGGCGTCGGTTGTGATATTGCGGGATGTCCCCTCGGCCGAGACCGGCCGGACCCGCGCGGTCACACCGGGGACCGGGATGCCGTCGTCGGCCGAGCGGGAAAAAATTTGAAGTGTTCCAGTGCTCATGGACGCATTCCTCCTGAAGATTTCGGCAGACGCAGTCCGCCTGCCGTTATCCCAAGGTATGCAGCAGGACCTCTCGGCGGCACGGGGGCGCCGGACGGTTTTGGGCCGCCAAAACGCGGAGAAGGGAAAAAGGGCCGGCAGCCATAAGGCGGCCGGCCCTTGAAACGGTCAAAAATCGAAAAAACAAAAAAACAGTGCCGTTCGGGGAGAGCGTCCCGCTCAGGCAAAGGCGACGATCAGGGCGCCGGTGGTCACGAGCAGCACCCCTGGCAGTATTTTCCCGTTGACCGATTCCCGCAGCAGCAGCGCGGCGAAGAGGACGGTCAGCACCGGACTGCACTTGTCGATGGTGACCACCGGCGCGGCGTGCTCAAGCGGAGAAAAATCAAAAAGGGACAGCTGTCCTTTGATGGGCGAGGGGGAATTGCTATAATGCAATAAGGAAAAGTGTGCCCACGATGGGCAAAATAGGGCAGGGGGAAGAAATATGATACTCAACCGATGCAAGGAACGGCAGTAGAAAAATCGTAGCAGTGGACAGTATCAGACATTGGCTTAATGATTCCCTTTATGTAAGCGGGAATGATGACAACGCTTTTTGGGAAGGATACCACGATGTGTTAGATTGTGGTATTTATAACAGTTTGGAAACTGGTGAAATAGACCCTTATGGAATCAATTATTATAGACCTGATTTAATTAGCCGCATAATTACAAAACTCATGGAAATAAAACCGATGGATTATGAAAAACTCGTTGAATGGCTGAACACAGCAAAAAAATATAATGGTTTTTACATATTGGGAGTATAAGTAAGATCTGTTTTTGCCGGGACGATAGCAAAGCCAGCCGAGCCAATCAACGGTCAAGACGAGCGGCGCGTTTCATGCGCCGCCGTTGGCAATCCCTCCTGTCTTTGCTAACGGGTAATCAAGGCGGGAAAGCCCTAAAATAGCTCCCCGCCCATTTCAATTTGAGAAAAAACTCTGAAATTCAGAAAGAGACCGGCCAAGCACTTTGAGAGATTGGCCGCCTTATCCACCTATTCAGCGGGACGGCGGACGGCAGTCAAGGCCGGGTGCAAACCCGCTCATTTTACAAGCGAATTTCGACCTGTTCAGCAATATGGAGCCGACTTGGCCACTGCGCGGCCGACAGGCAGTTATGGACCTGCATAGGAGTCCGCACTCCCAGTCCACGCTGGGGGCGGCGTGGATCGAGTGACCGCCTTGTCTGGATCCTCCTGTCCCTGCGGCGGCAGTATGACCGGGCAGCGGGGGGCAAAAAAGAAAGCCGACGGATGGCCGGCAATGCCCGGCAAAAATCAAACCTGCCTAAACGGCAGAACAGGACAAAACGGCATAAAAAATGCCCCCGGATCGGGGGCGGCCTGCATCAGAGGTGAGGCTGGCGGGAATCTGGCCGCTCCCCTTTGGAGAGCGGACGAAGATGAAATTTTTATAGGGAACTGGACGGCTCAAATCAACTGCTCAGGTGGTTTTCATAGAGCCCGCCGCGCCGCCGCTGCAGATGGAAAAGAGGCAAGGGGTGGCCGGAATGTGGCGCACCCGCTTGCCGGTATCAAGGGCAGCGGGCGCAGATGCCGGGGATAGAATCAGCCGTCCGGGTGGTACTTGTGGCGGGTGGCAAGCCCTCCGCGCAGGTGACGCTCCTCCTTGTTCAGCTCCAGCACCCGGCGCACCTGTTGGTAAAGCGCTCGGTTTTGGTTCCGCAGCCGCTGGGTCAGGTCCTTGTGTTTCGTCGTGACGAATTAGAACGGTTTCGTCCAAGCCCAAATCACCGAACAGGCGCAGATAGATATCCACATTCCCGTCCTTGTCCACCTCGATCTTCTGGATGATTCGCTTCAGCTGGGCATTGGTCATCTGCCGTACATCGGCGATGTCCTCAATCTCCTTAAAGGTCTGGTGCAGGATGGTTTCCAGCTGCTCCCCCTTGGTGAGGTGGTAGGACACCATTTTCAGCTCGTTTTCCAGACGCTCAATCTCTTTCCGCATCCCGCCGATCTTGTCGTTGAGTTCCTCTCGGCTGATGAGGTCATCAGCGTACATATCCATATATTTCTGCCGGGTCTTTTGCAGTCTGGCAAGCTGGGCAGTCAACTCCTTTTCGTAGTTCAGGTTTTCATCCTTTGCCTTATAGACCCGTTGGAATTCATGGGTGACATAGCGGATGACATTTTTCTTCGCTTTCAGCACTCCTGCGAAGTATTCCTGCAAAACCTCAATCAGTTCATCTTCGTCCACTGTCACAGCGTTGGGGCAGTTGTCCGCACCCCGCCCGTTGTGACCGGAGCAGACCCAGCGCACATAGGTGTTCTTATAGGTGCGGACAGTACGCCGGAAGGACCAGCCGCACTCTTTGCACTTAATGAGAGTGGAGAACAGGTATTTGTTGCTTTGCCGCTCCTTGTCCACTTTGAAAGCCTGTCCACGGGACTGCATGATCTGCTGTGCCTGCTCAAAGGTTTCCGGGTCAATAATCCGCAGGTCTGGCCGCTCCACCACCATCCAGTCAGTTTCATCCTTGTCGGCCCGCTGACCGGTGAGAAAATCGGTGACTTCCTGTTTGCCGTTGATGATTTTCCCGGTATAGAGTTCGTTGGTGAGGATGCGACAGACACCGTTCTGGCTCCATCGGCAGTTCCGTTTGGTTTTAAGGCCACGCTCGTTGAGGAAATTGGAGATTTTTGCTGCGCCGTAACCGTCCTTAATATACCACTCATAAATCTGGCGGATCACGGCGGCTTCTTCCTCGTTGATGGTCAGGTTGAAGTAGTCGCCAATCGTCTTGTCATACCCATAGACAATGTTGGGAACACGGCCTTTTTCTGCATTCATTTTCTTGCCGAACTTCACTCGCTTGGAGGTGTTGGCGCTTTCTTCCTGCGCCAGCGCACCGAAGATGGTCAGGACAAACTCGCTGTTGCCCATGCTGGTCATGTTGGCAGTCAGGAACTGCGTTTCGATTCCCAACGCCTTGAGTTTGCGGACATTCTGCAAAAGATCAACCGTGTTCCGGGCAAAACGAGAAATGTCCTTGACCACCACCATGTCAAACAGGCCGTGCTCTGCATCTGCCATCATCCGCAGAAATTCCTTGCGGTTTTTGATTTTAGTGCCGGAGATGCCCCCGTCGGCATAGAGACGCACAAGGTTGTCGCCAGTGAGCTGCGTATATTCCGCAAAAAAAGGCTTTCTGTGCCTCCAGACTATTAAGCTGATCTTCCT
>CALXIJ010000028.1 GCA_944388335.1 uncultured Pygmaiobacter sp. | reverse complement strand
CCCGGGGAAAGGCCGGCGCGTCGCTGTCCCCGACAACGAGCAGACCGGCTCGGACGCAATCCGCCGGACGGCCTCGACGCAGGCGGCGGAAAAGGCGCGCACCTGTTCGGGCGACCGCTTGCAGTTGTCGGTGGTGAAGCCGTAATAGGTCAGCTCCTCCACCCCCGCCTGCCTTGCCAGCTGCAGCAGCTGCAGCCCCGGGGCCAGACCATGCGCATAGCCGTCCTGCTTTTGCAGCCCCGCGCCCTTGGCCCAGCGCCGGCTTCCGTCCGGAATGATCCCGATGTGACGCGGAATCCGCACCCAAACCGCCTCCCTCTGTTTTGACCGTCGCATTAGTATGCGCCCCTTTTGCCGTCCTTAATCAGGGAAGGAAAAAAAGCGCGGACAGGACACCGCACCCTGTCCGCGCCTTTTGATCCGCATTTTTTGGGAAAAATCTGTCCGCCGGGGGAGAAACGGCCCTCTCGCCCCTCACCGCTGCAGGAGCCAGCACAGGCCCGCCGCGGTGCGCTCCGCCGGGTGGTCGGCGTGGCCGCCGGGGTTGAGCTGAAAGACCGTCTCGATCCCCTGCTCCCGATAAAACCGCGCGAGTTCGGCGGTGTTCTGCTCGACCTGCGAGAGCAGGGGGTTGCGGGTCTTGCTCTCCCGATCCCCCAGCGAGAAGTAGAGCCGGTCCGGCCGGCGCTTTGGCGGGTGGGAGAAGAGGTATTCCCGGATGCCGGGGAACCAGAGGGAGCCCGAGATGCTGCCTGCCCGCAGGAAGAGGTCGGTCCCGCCGAGGGCAAAGACCGCGAACAGCCCCGCCAGCGAGTAGCCGGCGATCCCCCGCCAGCGGGGCGGGACGGAGAGCCGCTCCTCGGCCGCCGGCAGGATGCTGTCTGTCAGAAGGCGCAGATACGCCCCCGCGCCGCCGGTGCAGGGCGGGGATTTTTTGAAGGGGGGCGGGCAGTCCCATGGGCACATCTCGCGGTTCCAATCAAGGCCGCTGATCGCGATCAGGGTGAACGGCGGGCAGCCCGCGGCCCGCGCCGCCGCCATGACCCGCTCCCCCTCGTCGAAGAAGGTGTTGAGGCAGATCTCCGGCGCCCCCGGCTTGTCGCTCTGAAAGAGGCGGACCGTCTTGCCCGCCGCAGAGAAGGATTCCATCTTTGCAATGCCCCGCTTTCCGTCCGGCCGCTTTTTGTGGGCGGCCGGTTGCTCTCTTTTATTCTACCGGAAAAGCCGGGCGCGGACAAGAGAAACCCGCCGCGGGCCAAAGCGGGGCGCGGCGCGGAGGGGGCCGGGGGAAAAAGGGGCAAAGCGTGGCGCGGCGCACGGCACTTGTGGCCCGGATCGCCGCCGCCCACAGCGGCAGGGCGGTCTTCTTTGGCGGCACCCCCTTTTGCTGTAAGAGAAAGGCTGAGAGAAAGGCTGAGAGAAAGGCTGAGAGAAAAGCTGAGAGAAAAAAAGAAAACCGCCTTGGCACTGCGGCGCTCCTTCGCCCTGCCAAAGCGGTTTTCTCTGTTATTATTCGCGCGGCGTCTTTCCGCCGGGACCCTTGGGCCGCACGCAGGACTCGATGATCCCGGCGATCAGCTCCACCTCCTCCGCGCAGTCCCGGCGCAGCCACTCCTTCAGGATGGCGGCGATCCCCTCCAGATAGTAGGCGATGTAATAGGAGTGCTGGGCGGCGGGAATCTCAAACCGATCCAGAATCGGGCCGAGGACCTGCTGCTTGAGCGCGAGATACCGGACGTTGGCCCCCATGCCGGCGGGATTGCGGAACGCCGCGCGGTAGACCTTTTTGTTGTCCTGAATAAAGCGCAGATAGGGGAGAAGGTAGTCCCGCGTGACCAGAATCAGCTCCTCCCGGTCCCGGCTGTGCAGCTGCCCCAGCAGATCCTCCTCCCGCCGGGGGAAATAGGAGAGAAAGCGTCGGTCGACCTGCTCCAGCGCCTCATTCACCAGATCGGCGATGGTCTCGTAGTGCAGATAGAAGGTGGAGCGGTTCACCCCCGCCCGCTGGCAGATCTCCTTCACCGTGATGAATTCGAGATCCTTTTCCTCCAGCAGCGCGATCAGCGCCTCGTCCATCCGCAGGGCGGTATTAAAATATTTGCTCTCGGATCGGTTCATCTGCCGCCCCTCCATCGGTTTACTCCTCCGCCTCGCTGATCTCCCGGGCCAGCTGGATGATCTCAAAGGCATACTTCTCCTTGCCGGCCCGCAGCAGTTTCTTGTAGATGGGGTAGTTGAGCCCCACCCCGACCAGCCCCAAAGTCCCGAGCAGGATCCCGGCGCCGGTCAGCAGAGCGCCGCCGCTGCCGATCACCTGCATCGAGAGGCACATTCCGAGCCCCAGCACCAAGGTCATCCCGATGCCGAAGCTGTAACCGAAGAGGCAGGCGGTGCGCTTTGCCCGCCAGTCCAGCTTTTTCAGCGCGACGACCTTGGAGGTGTCTTTCGGGGTGTATTCGTTGGCAATGGCCTGTGCGTAAAATTGATCTGTGTTCATTGTGATAATCTCCTCTGTGTACTCTGTTTTCCGCAGCTGCTGATTCAATGATAGAGGAGTTTTGCGCAAAAGGGAACGACATCCTCGCCCTTTTGTGCCGATTTCAGCGGACAAAGCCGAAAAGAGGGTCGCGCACCGCCGCAGGATGGGGGCAAAACCGCGGGCGCCGCGCCGGCGCTCTGCGTCCGCCAAATTCGTCGGTCCGGCCGCGAGGGGCCGCCGCAAGGAGCGGAAAATGCGCCGCCTATCTGCCGCCCCGCCGCAGGATAAACTCCTGCGCGGGATGGCCGAACGCGCAGGCCATCCTGCCCGCAGAAAAGCCCAGATGCCGGTAAAAGGCCCGCGCGGCCTGCCCGTTCGGGTCGTCCGCCGGATAGGTGATGAGGGAGATGTCCCGCCCCTCTTCCATCCGGGACAGCAGGAAGGAGAACAGCCCCGCCCGATTCCCCGCCGGCGGAAAGCGGGATCCACCGCGAGAAAACACAGCTCGCCCCGCTGCGCGGAAAAGAGCAGCGCCCCCGCGATGCGGCCCTCCTGCACCGCACAGACGGCGGCGGAATTCTCGATAAAATGCAGGACGGCAGCCCGGTGTTCCTCCATGGCCGCAGCGGTCTCGAGCCCGGGAAAGACCGCCCGCAGCTGTTCGATGAGTGCCATCCAGCCATCAATGTCCTGTGCCTGTGCAAGCCGAATCTCCATAAATCTCCTCCTCGTTTCACCGTGGTTTTGGCTGCATTTCCGACAGCCTCTCCCGCAGGTCCTCCAGATACCGCCGCTGCTGCCGCCGAAGATACCACAGGACAAAGGGCCGCATCCACCAGCGCTTTGCCTGCGCCCTCTCGACGCAGTCCAGCCGGGTGCCGCCCCTCTCCGGCGCAAAGCGGCCGCACCAGCTGCCAAAGAGGTTTCCGTTTTCCATCCGAAGGGCCCACAGACGGGGCGGCGCGCAGGCCGTGATGACAAAATGGGTCGCGTACCCGCTTTTGGTCCGCTCGACAAAGCGGGCCTCATCCAGCACCTCGACCCCCGCGAGGTCGCTGCGCCAGCCGGTCTGCGAAAGATCGGTCACCGCCGAGAACACCTGCTCCGCCGGGCAGGGGAAAAAGACGCTCGCCCTCGCCGTCGCCATTTGATCGCCCTCCTCATTCTGTCGCCCGCGCATCGAGAACGCGCTGCCGTTTTTCGTGTTCAAGCTCCCACAGCATCAGATATTCGTTGCCCCTGTGCGCCGCAATCCGAAATCCCGCCCGCAGATAGAGCCGCAGTGCCGGATTCTCTTTTTGGACGGAAAGGGAGACGCGGGAAAAACCGTTTTCCCGCAGCAGGGCCAAAAGACGATGCAGCAGCTGTGTCCCGATCCCCCGCCCGCGGTATTCCGGCAGCAGCGAGATCGCCAGAGAGGGGATGCCGTCACCAAGGTGACCGTAATCCTCCATGATCCGGCTCCAGACCGCGCCGATGACCCTGCCGCCCAGATCGGTGACAAGGCAGTAATCGCCGGGCTGTGTACCGAAATCCGCAAGATAGACCTGCAGCTCCGGGAGATCCACCACCGAGCGGGGCGGCGGATCAACCCCCTGCGGGAGATAAATGGCCTGATATAGAAACTCCCGCAGCAGACGGTATTCGCCCGGGGTTATTCTGCGAATTTTGGGGGAGACACCGCTCATAGCGCCAACCTTTTGACCGGCTGGCGGAGCACCGTCTTTCGCCGCTCGGGCCGGCACCGGCGCGGGTCGCTGAGATAGATCTCATGGTGCAGCCGCTCCCCGCCGAGATCGATGGCAAAGCCCTCCGCCTCGGCGTATGCCTCCATCGCGGCAAGGGTGGCCGGCTCCTCCTCATAGGGGCCGAGATGCAGGCACTGGACGCAGAGCCCCTCCTCCCAATCGAAGAATTCCACCGGGGAGAAGTCCTGCTGCTTTTTCTCCGCGGCCTCCCGGACAGCCCAGTCGAACGCCTCCCTCGTCACGAACTCCGGCAGCCGGATGAGGGAGATCCACCGGAATGCCTCCTTGCGGGTGAAATCCAGCCCGCATCCCCCCTCCTGATCCCAAAGGCCCTCGAGCGGCGGGACGACATAGTCAAAGTATCCCTCTAGCCGGTGTTTGCCCAGCTTGCTCATCTTGATGGTGAAAGCGACGGCGTAGAGCAGCCCGATCGCCCGCTTGTAGTCGCCGCCCTCCTCGTTGGGGTCGCCCTGTCCCCGCACCGCGAGAAAGCGCATCCTCGGAATTTGGATGATGCCCGGCTTCCTCGGCGGCAGATAGAATTCTCTGTACTCCTTTTTGTAGTCAAAGGCCATCGTCATTTCCTCCGTTTCTTCCCGGGCGTCTCCCGCAGCGCCGCGCAGGTGACCCGCACAAGGGCGGTCATCCGCTCCCTGTCCTCGACATCCTCCACCAGAAAGGAGTCCCGCGCGCCCGGATGGGATGGGGCCTTGGGCAGGTCGCCGAATGCCGCCTCGCCCGCCGGGGTGATCTTGACAAAGAGCTGGTCCTCGCAGATGACCCCAAAGAACACCCCGTCGCAGAACAGGCCAAACTCCCCGAACATCTTCCGGCTGCAGATGGCTCCGGCCTCTCGCAGCTGATCGGCCACATAGTCGACAAAATCCTGATGAGATGCCATCTCAAGTCCTCCCGTAACGGTCGGCCAGTGCCTTTGCCAGCTCCCCCAGCCGCTCCCGCAGCGCGGCGGGTTCCAGCAGCTCCGCTTTGTCCCCAAAGGTCAGCACCCAGCTGAGGGCGCTGTCCGGATCGGGAAAGCTCCCGGCAAACCGCAGCCGGCCGTCCGGCTCGACGGTGAAGCGGTCGGGCCCGTACTCCTCGACTAGCCGCCAGCGGCAGCAGGGGTCAAAGAGAACGGTGACGCGGCAGTTCGCCGGAAAGATCCGCTCCGGCGCGAGGTCGGGAAGCGGGGCAGTGCGCGGGGCAAAGGCCGTCCCCTCTGCGAGGGCGTCCATCCGGTTGAGCTTGAAGAGGCGAAAGTCCTCCCTTGTGCGGCACCAGCCCCACAGATACCAAGTGGACCAGTGGAACACCAGATAATAGGGCTCGACGGTGCGGTCGGATTCCCCCTTGGGGGAGAAGTAGGAAAAGCGGATGCAGTGGTGCTGCTCGATGGCCCGCTGGATCAGCTCGATCTTCGGGGATAGGCTGGTCTTGTACCAGGAGGACAGGTCGATCAGCATCCGGGCGCTGCCGGGGACCAGCCGGCTGCCCCCTGCCGAGAGCTTTTCCATCAGCTGGGCATAGCGGCGGGTGCCGCTCACGCTGTCGAGACTTTGCAGCCCGGCCAGAATGGCCTGCATCTCGGGCCCGGTCAGCACCGTGCGGTCCACCCGGTACCCCTCCATGATCGAGATGCCGCCGCCCGCCCCCTGCACGGTGGCGATCGGGATGCCCGCCCGGCAGAGGGTCTCGATGTCCCGCTGGATCGTCCGGCGGGAGACCTCAAACTGCTCGGCCAGCTCCGGGGCGCTCACCCGCTGGCGCTGAAGCAGAATCGACAGGATGCCGATCAGCCGCTCGGTCTTCATCGAACCACCGCCTTTCGCGTTTCTGCCTGCATTATAGCACAGAAACACGACAACTGTCTGTCCGGTTTGCATTGCGAATGCCAACAAAAAAAGCGGGCGCCCTGTGGGCGCGCCGCTCTCTATCCGAATCCTTCTGTCCGGTGCGCAGATTAAAAAATAATGGGGAAACTTCAGCAGAGCACGCGATGCCCTGCCGTTATGCCGCCCGATTGTTCCATGGGGGGCGCCGCAGCCGATTTTCTCTGCGCCTTTCACAGGGATGCACACCCTTCGGTCCGCGCCTGACCAGATCGGTTATGTTCCTACTCTTTTTTCAGGATGGCATACTGTACGGTGTTCTCATACCGGGGCGTACCGTCCGGATTGTTCACAAAGGAGACAAACTCGAGGAACACGCCCTCCCGGCGCATCCCCAGCTTTTCGCACAGGTGCCGGCTGGAAAGATTGTAGTCCTCGGTGTAGGCGTAAATGCGCCTTGCGCCCTTTTGGGAAAAGAGATAGGAGAAGAAAGCGCGCGCCGCCTCGAAGGCGTACCCGCGGCCTTGATAGTTCTCGTTCAGCATCCACAGGGGACTGAAGGTGTCCCGCACTGCGTCCGCATCCGCATGGGGCTCGCCCGCCTCGGGATAGGCGCCGATCTCCCCGATCACCTTGCCGCTGTCTTTTAGGGCGATGGCAAAATAGAATTCCCCCTCGCCGGAACGCCTCTTCATCTCTTTTTTTGCCTCATCCGGAGAGTGCAGCTTCATGTCGGCAAAGCAGTTGACCGCGGGCTCTCTCAGATATTCATAGACATCCCCCGCATCCGTCTCCAGAAAGGGGCGCAAAATCAGTCTTTTTGTCTCTATCACCATCGTTTGTTCCCTCAATAAAGGCAGGGCGCCCCGCCATTTTGCGGCCGCGCTTTTCTCCAATCGCCAAACGGCGCCTTTTCAGCGGTATCTCCCGGTTCCCCGGTGCCTCAGGGCGGGGCTGTGCGGTCGGCCTGAGCCGCAAGGACCGCGGGAATGAAAAAAATCTGCGGGACCTTTGTGGATCCCGCGGATTTTTGGTCGGAGTGCGGGGACTCGAACCCCGGGCCTCCTGCTCCCCAAAATATGTCCGTCCTTTCAAATAGAGCTTTTGTACCCTGTTTAACGCTTTCCTATGCTCCGCCAGTTCCTCTTTAAAACTCTTCTGCCCTGCTTGTTTCAAGGAATTCTTTCGTCTTTTGGG
>CALXIJ010000027.1 GCA_944388335.1 uncultured Pygmaiobacter sp. | reverse complement strand
ATTAAGATTTGACTTTTTCATTTCGTGTGCCTCCAGTGATTTGGATTTCGTCACAAATCCATAAAACCGATCTGATTCACACTCTGTCAAAAGTCTTTCTTAACATCCTTATCCACGCGGGCCGATTGCCGCCCTCCTGTTTTTTGTGTTTTTGCTCACTCCTGATCGTAATACCGGATCAGCGCCTGCGTGCCCAGATCCCCCATTCCGCACTCATCCAGCGCGCGGTACATCCTCAGCACCTCGGCCAGCATCTCGAGCGAGAGGCCCTTGTCCCGCGCCTCCTCGTCGGCAATCCGCATATCCTTGATGAAGTGCTTGATGTAGAAGCCGGGCGCAAAGTCCCCGCTCACCATCTTCGGCCCGTTGCCGGACATCTGCCAGCTGCCCGCCGCGCCGCTGCCGATCGTCGCCAGCATCCGGTCGAGATCCAGCCCCTCCGCACGGCCGTAGGCAATCGCCTCGCAGACGCCGGAAACCGCCCCCGCAATGGCGATCTGATTTGCCATCTTGGTGTGCTGGCCGCTGCCGGCGGGACCCTCATAGACGATATTTTTACCCATCGCCTCAAAAATCGGCTTTGCCCGCTCGAACACGGCCTCCTCCCCGCCGACCATAATGGCCAGCGTGCCCGCCTTCGCGCCGGTATCGCCGCCCGAGACCGGCGCGTCCAGCGCGTCGGCGCCGATCTGCTTTGCCGCCGCATAGATCCGCTCGGACAGCTTGGGGCTGGTGGTGGTCATATCGATCAGCAGCATCCCGGGCTTTGCCGCCGAGAGGATTCCCCTCTCGCCGAAATAGACCTCCTCGACGTCCTTGGGATAGCCCACCATCGTCAGCACCGCGTCCTGTCCCTCGGTGCAGGCTGCGGGGGAATCCGCCCACTGCGCGCCGGCGGCGAGCACCTCCTCGCATTTGGCCTTGGTTCGGGAATAGACGGTCAGGTCGTATCCCGCCCGCATCAGGTTGAGGGCCATCGGCCCGCCCATCACACCGATCCCGATAAAACCGATCTTTTTCATCGTTACCCTCTCCTTTTTGCCCGCGTCGGATCCTGCGGGCATTTTCTCTTTCTGATATTGCAGTCCGCGCTCAGCGGTACAGGCCGCTGTTCCCGTCAAAGATCGGGCCGGGGGCCACACTCTGGTTGCCGATCTTGATCTCGTAATGCAATAGGTCGGCGACATTCTGCGACCCGATCTGCTGTCCCTTCTCCAGACGCGCCCCGCGGGAGGTCTCGATCGCCGTGAGGTGGTAGAAATAGCTCTTGACCCCGCCGCCGTGCTCGATGACCACCGTGTTGCCGGTCAGCTCGAGAGTGCCGGCATAGACCACCTCGCCGCCGGCCGGCGCGGTGACCGGCGTCTTGTCGACATCCACCTGATAGTCGATCCCGCTGTGCCGCTGGGACACCGTATCCCCGGGCAGGAGGCTGCCGATCCCGAAATCATACTTGATCCTGCCCTCAACCGGCCGCTGGAAAATTCCCTGCCAGAGCTGCTCCTTGCTGTAACTGTCGTAGAGCGGCCAGATCGCATTGCGGTAAGCAGTGCTCGCCGCGGCGCTTTCGGTCGAGGCATCCGGCAGCTGGTCGGCACTCTCAAACTGGATCTTCTCATAGGCGCGGTAGGTGACGGTCAGCGGCAGGCTGGCGGTGTATTCGCCGCACTGCACCTCAATGGTGTATTCCCCTGCCTCCCGGTTGTAGGAGACCGGAACAAAAGCGACCCACCCGCTTTCTCCCGAGGGGATGAAGTTCACCGGTCCGAGCTCGCTGCTGCCATGGGGGGTGTAGCCGTCGAGATTGTTCTCGATCCGGACCGCGACGACCTCCCCCTGACTGACCCGGTCCTCCGACAAAAAGGCCCCCATCTCCACCGAGACTTTTACCATGAACCGGTAGATCAGGGTGCCGTAGCTCTGCGCCCGCTGGCCCTCTTCGGCCTGCGGCAGCTCCAGCTCCACCCGGTAGTAATACTCCCCGTTTCCGGGATAGGAAAAGGCGGTGTACTCCTCCTGCGCGCTGCCTGAAAAAAGCGTCCCCGAAAGCCCGTCCACCTGAATCGAGCGCAGGGCGCTCCCCTCCGGGATTGCCAGCGGCACCGCTTCCAGCTGGTTCCATTCGAGTGTCTGGTCGGTGTCAAGGCTGTTGGCGGAAAACGCTCGATAGAGCACCCCGCCCAGCACCGGGACCTGCAGCTCATATCCGTCCGGCTGGAGAAAGGCCCCTGCGCTCTGGGTCCCCTCTGCGGGGGCGGTGTTCACCGTGATTCGCTTTTCGATCTCCTCCCCCGGCGCGGCCTGAGTATAAAAATAGCCGATCGTCCCCCCGACGCCCAGTGCAACCAGCACCAGCACCATCAGCAGCCAGAGGAACACCTTCCCGGCTCTGCTCATCTTTTCACCCTCTCCCTGATCTCGTTCCCCCACGCGGCGGGGGCGCGTTCCTCCCCCACGGCAGGGCGTATTATCACGCTTTTGTCCCCTGCGCTTTCCGGGCGGGCTGCCCCGTTCTGGCGGCTTTCCGGCAGCAGCGGATGCACCGTTTTGATCCGAGGATTCCCCCGCCTTGAGAGCGGCAGCGGGCTTTTCGGCGGCCGCCCTTGGCTTCTTTGCAGTGGGGGGTTAGAAACTATTTGTTTTTAGTATAGCAAAAAAGGTCGCTTTTTGAAAGATCGGCATCAAGATCGGTATAGTCGGAACCGGACGCTCCGCCTTCCCCGGCAGGAATTTCTCTCCTCCAAACGGCATTCTTCCCGGCAGCTCCTGTCCCGACAAAAAAGCGGCGCACCGCAGGCGGTTTTCCCCGCCGCGGCGCGCCGCTGCTCTCTTTTTCTCAGAACTGATGCAGCCCCAAGCTGACATTGATCGCCTCATCCACCCGGCGCTGGTCGGCCGGGTCGATCCGCCCGGTCTTTTCCCGCAGCCGACGCTTGTCCAGCGTGCGCATCTGCTCGAGCAGGACCACGCTGTCCTTGGCAAGGCCGCAGCTGGATCCCTTGATGCCGATATGGGTCGGCATCCTGTTTTTATCCAGCCGCGAGGTGATGGCCGCCGCGATCACGGTGGAGCTGTACCGGTTGCCCACATCATTCTGGATGATAAGTACCGGCCTTGTCCCTCCCTGTTCGCTGCCCACCACCGGGCTGAGATCGGCATAAAAAACCTCTCCGCGTTTGACTTCCATCTGAAAGCTCCGCCTCCTGTGCAGAATAAAAAGGGTTGTTGCGCTTCTTTGCAGGCCTGCACCTTTATTCTGCACCGGGGCGGCCGGATTTAATCATCTCAGCGCCGTTCCATATTTTTCTTTTCGAGCAGCGCGCCGCTCTCTCCGTCCGCCGCATCCTGAAGGACCTCCATCTCACCCGGCTGCGGCTCATCTTTGGGATCGAGGAACTTGCGGATGATATTCTCGTCAATCAGATAATCGGTCTGTGATCCGGACGATGCGACCTCTGCATTTCGCTTTGCAATCCGCCTGCGCCACTCCGTCTCCTCCAGCCGCAGATAATACCACTCGGGGGTGATTTTCCTATCCGCGAAGAAGCGGTTTGCCCGCTCACGCATTTTTCTCTGCCAAAACCCGAGGTCGAGGACGACGCTGACCCCGCACGCATAGCACTCTGCCGCCTTTTCCAGCAGCAGACCGACCACCTGATCGAGCACCTCCTCATGCCGCTCTCCGAGATATTCTCCAAACAGCGGCTTCATCAATTCGTCCGCATTGAACCGCACCGCCTGCTGAGCCCGTGCTATCCGCTTTGCATAGGTTGTCTTTCCCGAACAGACCCGCCCGCAGATCAGGATCATCCTCGGCATTCTCTCTCCTCCTGTGTTCCTTGCTCCTCGCCACCAGCCGACCTTTTCTCCGCCGGCTGCAACAGCACAACGGCGAACGCATACTCCCCCTCATGGGAGAGGGATAGCTCCGCCGCAAGCCCCTCCTGTTCCATCCGGCGGGCAAGCTCCCCCGAAAAGGCGAAATAGGGAGAACCGTCCTCCCGCCGCAGCACCGGCGCCTCCCGCAGGTCAAAACCAAAGATCCCGCAGCGCAGTGCCTTGGCCAGCGCCTCCTTTGCCGCAAAGTTCGCCGCCGCGGTCGGCGCGGGGTGCTTTTTGCGGGCAAAAATCGCGTTCTCCTCCTCCGAAAAGGCCCGCCGGCAGAACGCCTCCCCCTTCAGTTTTTTCTCCATCCGGTCGATCCGCACCGCGTCAAACCCCATCCTGAGCACTGTCATCCTCCCCTCCGGCGCAGGCAAAGAGTCTCTGTTTGCCCGCCTAAGCCCTCTTATCCGGTCTCCGCCTGCGCCCGCTTTACAAGGCTGATTTTGTCCCAGTATAGCATTCTCTGGCCATTTTCGCAAAACCCTTGCAAAATTCGGTTCAAGGTGCTATCATGACAGGGTAATAACCCGTGGAACGGGGAAAGTAGCCTTTTTTGATCCTCTCACAGAGAGCGGCGTCCCGGCTGGAAGCGCCGCAGAGGAGAGAGGGGTGAAGTTCCCCCGGGAGGGGTCCGGCTGAACGATTGCAAGTAGGCCGGGACGGCTTGGCGTCCGTTATCGCGCTGCAAAGTGCCCGGGCGGGGTTTCCCGCCGGGAAGCTGGGTGGTACCGCGGAGTGTTGCGCTTCGCCCCTGTGTTTAATCTGCGCAGGCGGCGGGGCGCTGTTTTTTTGCCCCGGCGGCTGCATCCGCCATTGGCAACCATTTTTAATTGAGGTGAAAGACAAGATGAAACAGGCATTGGAGAACATCCGCCAAACGGCGGCCGAGCTGCTTGCAAAGGCAGACAGCGAAGCCGCGCTGGAGGAGCTGCGGGTCCGCTTTTTGGGCAAGAAGGGCGAGGTCACCGCGATCCTCAAGCAGATGGGCAAGCTCTCGGCCGAGGAGCGGCCGCTGATCGGCGCGCTGGCCAACGAGGTGCGCAGTGAGATCGATGAGGAGATCCGCCGGCGCAGCAAGGAACTGGCCGACGCGGCGCTGAATGCGCGGCTGGCCGCCGAGACGATCGACGTGACCCTGCCGGGCACCCCCGTCGCGCAGGGCAAGCGGCACCCGTTCCAGCAGGTACTGGACGAGCTCAAGCAGATCTTCCTCGGCATGGGCTTTGAGGTCAAGGCCGGCCCTGAGGTGGAACTGGACCATTACAACTTCGAGATGCTGAATATGCCCAAGAGCCATCCTGCCCGGGATACTCAGGACACCTTCTACATCACCGAGAACGTGCTGCTGCGCACCCAGACCAGCCCGATGCAGATCCGCACGATGGAAGCGCAGAAGCCCCCCATCCGGATCATCTGCCCCGGCCGGGTCTACCGCAGTGACGCGGTGGACGCGACCCACAGCCCGATCTTCCACCAGATCGAGGGGCTTGTGGTAGACGAGGGGATCACCTTCACCGACCTCAAGGGCACACTGGAAGCCTTTATCAAGAAGCTCTACGGTGAGAACACCCGCGTCCGGTTCCGCCCCCATCACTTCCCCTACACCGAGCCCTCTGCCGAGATGGACATGAGCTGCTTCAAGTGCGGCGGCAAGGGCTGTCCGATGTGCAAGGGCGAGGGCTGGATCGAGATCCTCGGCTGCGGCATGGTCCACCCCAAGGTGCTGGAGAACTGCGGCATCGATTCCGAGCGGTACACCGGCTTTGCCTTCGGCATCGGTCTGGAGCGGATCGCAATGATGCGGTACGGCATCGATGATATGCGGCTGCTGTATGAAAATGACCTGCGGTTCCTCAAACAGTTCTGATTTGGGCCGCTTATCTGTTGATTTTGGAGGGTATTTAAGATGAAATTGCCTTTGAACTGGGTGCGGGACTACGCGAAGATCGAGACCACGCCCCATGAATATGCGGAAAAGATGACCATGAGCGGCAGCAAGGTGGAGTGCTGGGAGTGCGAGGCCGACCACATCAAGAATGTCGTCATCGGAAAGATCGTCAGTCTGGAGCGGCACCCCGACTCCGACCACCTGTGGGTCTGCATGGTGGACGTGGGCCAGTCCGCCCCGCTGCAGATCGTCACCGGCGCGCAGAATCTCAAGGTCGGGGATCTGTGCCCGGTCGCGCTGGACGGCTCCACCCTGCCCGGCGGCGTCCAGATTCACCGCGGCAAGCTGCGCGGGGTCGAGTCCAACGGGATGCTGTGCCGTCTCGGCGAACTGGGGCTGACCGTCCACGACTTCCCCCCCGCGATCGAGGACGGCAGCATGGTGCTGGACGAGGAGGTCCCGGTCGGCACCGATGCCGTGAAGGCACTGGGCATGGACGATGTCTCGGTCGAGTTCGAGATCACCCCCAACCGCCCCGACTGCCTGTCGATCCGCGGCCTCGCGCGGGAGACCGCCGCGACCTATGGGGTGCCGTTTGAGGACCATGTTCCCCCGATGCCGCAGGGCGAGGGAGACATCCGCGACTGGCTGAGCGTCAGGATCAGCGCACCGCTCTGCAGCCGGTATGTCGCGGCGATGGTCACCAATGTCCGGGTTGCTCCCAGCCCCCGCTGGATGCGGGAGCGGCTGCGGCTGTGCGGGGTGCGCCCGATCAACAACATCGTCGACATCACCAACTATGTCATGCTGGAGTACGGCCATCCGATGCACGCGTTCGACTACGCCTATGTCGGCGGCAAGCAGATTCACGTCCGCAACGCCGAAGAGGGGGAGAAGATCGTCACGCTGGACGGGGTCGAGCGGGCGCTGGATCCCTCGATGATGGTCATTGCGGACGAAAAGGCCCCCATCGCGATCGCCGGCGTCATGGGCGGCGAGTTCTCGGGCGTCTACGACTCCACCAAGACCATCGTCTTTGAGGGCGCCTGCTTCGACGGCCCCTCGGTCCGTGTCACCGCAAAGAAGGTCGGCCTGCGGACCGAGGCCTCCGGCCGGTACGAGAAGGGGCTCAACCCCGAAAACTGCCTGCCCGCCATCTGCCGCGCGCTCGAGTTGGTACGGGAGCTGGATGCCGGCGACATCATCGGCGGTGTGATCGACGTCTATCCCCACCCCCGCACCGAGCGCCAGCTGCCGCTGCGCGCCGATGTCATCAACCGTCTGCTGGGCACCGATGTGCCTGAGAGCGAGATGGTCAAGATCCTCAAGCCGCTGGGCTTTGGGATCCTCGGTGACACCGACGGCCATCGGACGGTTGTGGTTCCCACCGATCGGTATGACGTCGAGCGGGACTGCGACCTCGCGGAGGAGGTCTGCCGCTACGTCGGTTACAACAAGGTGCCCAGCACCATCATGAAGGGGGTTGCCACCGCCCGCCCGACCGAGCGGCAGAACTTCCACGACAAGCTGATCGAGGCGCTGCTCGGTTATGGGCTGTACGAGTGCGAGACCTTCAGCTTTTACAGCCGCAAGGCATGGGACAACATCAATCTGCCCGCCGATGACCCGCTGCGCCGCGCCGTGGTCATCATGAACCCGCTGGGTGAAGACACCAGCATCATGCGGACCACCGCGGTGCCCAGCATGCTGGAGGTTGTCGCCCGCAACTACAACGCCCGGCTGCCCGAGGCCGCGCTGTTCGAGAACCCCACCGAGTACATCCCCGGCGAGAGCGCCGATGAGCTGCCGACCGAGCGGGAGAAGCTGATCCTCGCGCTCTATGGCAGCCGATACGATTATCTCGCCCTCAAGGGCATGGTAGAGGGTCTGCTTGCCACCGCCCGCATCAAGGGGGTGCGGTTCGTCCGCAATACCGCCGGCACCACCTACCACCCCGGCCGCTGCGCCGATGTGATGCTGGGGGATGTGCGGCTGGGCGTCATCGGTGAGATCCACCCGACCGTTCTGGCAAACTACGGCATCAAGCCCCGCGTCTGGGTCGCCGATCTCTCCTTCGACCTGCTCTTCGAGCACCGCGGCGGCACACCGGAGTTCACCCCGCTGCCCAAGCACCCGGCCATCACCCGCGACCTCGCGCTGGTTGCGGACGAGGCGCTCCCCGCTGCCGAGATCGCGGATCGAATCCGCGAAGGCGCCGGCAACCTGCTGGAGAGCCTGACCCTCTTTGACATCTACCGCGGTGAAAATATCGGCAAGGGCAAGAAGAGCCTCGCTTATAATCTGGTGCTGCGGGATTCTGAGCGCACCCTCACCGACGATGAGGCGGATGCGGCAATCACCAAGGTGCTCTCCCTGCTGGAGGAAATCGGCGTCAAGCTGCGCAGCTGATCCCACTGCTGTTCTGAAAAAAGTTTAAAGATAAGATGGGAATCAAGGGGCGGACAATGTACCGGATGGTGCATTCCGCCCCTTTTCCCTGTCTTTCCCCTATTGGGAATCTTCACCAAGAAGAAAGCGGTTGTTTTGGTTGATTGAACCCAAACGGCACTTGAAAAAACTTCGTTTTTCGGGTATAATGAACAGAAAGAAAAGGGGGAGACCGTATGAGTGAGCCGACGACGATTTTTTCCATCTACGAAGACAAGGACCGCGAGATCCGGCAGATCCTCACCGAGGTCTATGACGCCCTAAAGGAAAAGGGATACAATCCCATCAACCAGCTGGTCGGGTATATCCTCTCCGAGGATCCCACCTATATCACCACCTATGCCGGCGCCCGCAGCAAGATTCGCAAGGTTGACCGCGACGATCTGCTCGCCGCGCTGCTGAAGGATTTTCTCAAGGCATAACCGCGTTATCCGTTAAAGGACAGACGGCGGAGAGACCAGTTCTCTGGTTTCTCCGCCGTTTTTCTCTGCTCTGAGGCCAAATCGCTCTCACCGTGTAAAGCCTCTCTCCGAGCTCAGCCGCCCACCGGTAAGGCCGCTCTCAGCCGTCCGCAGCGCAGGCTGGAAATCGCCCCCAAACGCCTTGCCTAAACCGCCGAATCCCGACTGGTATTTCTTCTTTCTTTCCTGAAGCGGTGCAGGGCATCTGTCGCGGCATTATTTCTTTTGCCGTGCAATGTTCCGTTTGCATCTTCATGTCATCCGATCCTCCGCACCGGGCTGCCTGCAATCCTCTTTTTACATTGCCGTCCTGCCGTGCCAGCCCGCTTTCCTTCGTCACTAAAACATTCTTCTTTCGCTGTACGTGCAATATTTTTCATTTTTCTTTCGTGCATATTGACATTTTTTTCATTATTTTCTATAATTTTTTTAATACTTTGTTGGCGCTTTCACCTGCAAAGAGCTTTTATGGTAAGGAGTTGGAGAGAGAGTATGAACGCAAGAGAATTGACCGAAAAGTATGAGCAGTATGTCATCGATCTGCGCCGGGAGTTCCATATGCATCCGGAGCTGAGCCTCAAGGAGGACTGGACCCGCGGCCGGATCGCCAAGGAGCTGGATGCGCTGGGCATTCCCTATGAGGAGGTCGCCGGGCACAACATCGTCGGTCTCATCGACACCGGCAAGCCGGGCAAGTCGGTCGCGATCCGTGCTGATTTCGACGCGCTGCCCCTGACCGAGGAGGTCGACGTTCCCTTCAAGTCCCAGAACCCCGGCTGCATGCACGCCTGTGGTCATGACGCGCATACCGCCTGCCTGCTGGGCATCGGCCGCGTCCTGAATGAGCTCAAGGACACCTATAACGGCAAGGTCTATCTCTGCTTCCAGGCCGCCGAGGAAGCCGGCCAGTGCGCCGACGAGATCGTCGAGTATCTGAAGTCCAAGGGCGGCGTTGACAACGCGATTGGCATGCATCTGGCCGGCGCGATCGAGCCGGGCTATGTCGAGCTGCGCGAGGGCGCTCGTCTGTCCGGTGCCGAGATCTTCTACATCGATATCAAGGGCGTCGGCGGCCACGGTTCTCGCCCCGACCTGACCATCAACCCGGTTCAGGCCGCTGTTGACGTCTATCAGCGTCTGCTGACCATCCCCTCCACCCATCACAGCATGTTCGACACCTGCGTTGTCAGCCCCTGCTGCCTGAAGGCCGGCGAGCGGTTCAACATCGTCCCCGAGACCGCACACATCGAGGGCACCATCCGCTACTACAAGATGGGCGACGGCGAGGTCATCATGGAGAAGATCCGCAAGGCTGCCCAGACCATCTGCGCCTCCCATGACTGCACCGTCAAGGTGACCAGCGCTTGCGGCGCGAAGTTCCCGCTGATCAACGACGCCGCCTCGATCGCTGCGGCCCGCGAGATCGCCACCGAGATCGGCCTCAAGCTGGAGGACAGTCTGGATCCCAGCGCCGGTTCCGACAACTTCGCCGAGTTCCTCGCTGCGTTCCCCGGCTTCTACATGAATCTGGGTTCTCACTCCAGCCGTCCCGGCACCTCCGGCAACCACCACAACCCGACCTTCGATGTGGATGAGAGCGTCTTCAAGAAGGACGTCGAGCTGTTCGTTGTCTACACCCAGCGCTTCCTCGCCTGATGAAAAGCCATCTGCGCTGACATTTTTACATGATCTTCAAAAAAGGAGAAAGGCAAATGCCTTTCTCCTTTTTGTCTTGGCCCCCATAAGCTCCATTCCCTCTCATCTGCGTTGACCGTCTCCTTTCCTTTGCCATTGGATTTCCTTGTGCTGGGTCTGCTTTTGTGGTATACTAATTAGGATAGTGAGACTATACTGCTGATTGGGAGGAATTTTCATGGCATATACCGCACCATTGACATATAAGGGCCGTCCGCTGGTCCGCTGCAAAAATGAGCTCTACTACGGCAGCCTCGAGGATCCGTTTGTCGTCTTTCTTCAGATCCTGACCACAAAAAAGGAGAACGACGAGGAGATCGCCGACCGGGTTCACCTGACCCTGCTCTCCACCGACACCACCCTCACCCCGAAGAATCGGATCATCAAGCAGAGCGACAAGAACGGCCTTTACAATGCGCTGGATTTCGCCACCATCATGCTGGAACGCCAGCTGGCCGACGCCAAGAAAAACGCACCGAAGAAGTAATTCTTCTGCATTCCGGCTGCATTTTGCCGCAACGGGAGCTCTTTTCTTCTTAATCACAAAAAGGGCCTGTGATTTCCAAAAAGAAATCACAGGCCCTTTTTCTATTGTGTCAAGCGATCAGACGATCTCCCCGTCCACATGGCCGCTCTCTGCAAACTGCTTGAGAGCGCCCAGCGAAACTCTGGCCATATCCTCGACCGCCTCATCGGTGTAGAACGCATAGTGCCCGGTCACCAGCACATTCGGCATCGCGGTGAGGATCGCGCGATTGCGGCTCTTGATGACCTCTCCCCGATGGTCTGCGAAGGTGTAGGCTCTCTCCCCTTCCAGCACGTCCAGCGCGGCGCCGCCAAGCTTGCCGCTCTCCAGCGCATCAATCAGGGCGTCGGTGTCCACCAGCTCCCCGCGGGCGGTGTTGAGCAGCAGCGCCCCATCCTTCATGCCGGAAATGCTCTTCGCATTGATCATGTGATAGCTGGACTCCTGCAGCGGCGCATGGAGGGTGACAATATCCGCGCGGGCGAGCAGTTCCTCAAGCGAGACATACTCCACCTTGTCCCGCAGCGCATCGTTGGGGTACAGGTCGTAGCCGAGGATCTTCGGTCCAAAGCCGGACAGATCCTCGATCACCGTCCGCCCGATCCGTCCGGTGCCGACAACGCCCACCGTCAGGCTGTTCAGCTCACGGCCCTGAAAGCCGTCATACCCGTAATCCTGCACCGCGCCCCGGCGCAGGATCTCCCGCATCCGCCGGGTGAGCATCAGCATCAGCATCACGGTGTAGTCCGCCACGCTGTGCGGGCTGTAGGGCGCATTGGAGAACTTAATGCCCAATTCCTTGCAGGCCTCAAGATCCACATTGTCAAAGCCAATGCTGCGGCTGGCGATAAAGCGGACGCCCATCCCGGCCAGCACAGTCAGATTTTCCCGGTTCAGCTGGCTGCCGGCAGTCACAGCGATCAGGTCAAATCCCTTCACAGCGTCAAGATTGCTGCTGTTCAGGTTCGGCCCAAAGTAGGTCGGCTCAATTCCCATCGATTTGCTGACCCGATTCAGTGTCTCCTTTTCGTCCTCTCGGACGCCACAAAGCAATACCTTCATCTATTCCCACTCCCTCTATATGATGCTGTGCGGCATCCTTTGGTTCTCAGATTCCGCACAGAAAAAGGGGGAACGGCTCCGCCGGTGCGCCAGCGAGCACGCCCCGACTGCGCGGCTGCCCACGCAGGACACCGCTTGCCGTCACCCCTTTGTGACCACTTCATTATACCGCAGCACCCGGCGCGATACAATCCCTAAATAAAAAAAGCGGTCCCCTTCCGGGGCACCGCTCTTTTATCCCTAAAGATTACTCCTTGTCCGCCTCTTCCTTCTCAGGTGCGGCTTCTTCCTTCTCGTCGTCCCCATCGAAATCAATTTCGAACTTCTCGCCGCAGGACGGGCAGGCGAGATCATCGCTCAACAGGGTGTCCTCGTCCACACAGACGGTCTCGCCGCAGGACGGGCAGGTGATCTCATACATATCCGCGTCCTCGTCAAATCCGTCCTCATCCTCGTCGTCGTCTTCCTCGTCCTCGAAGACAACGTCCTCAACATCGGTCAGATCCTCATCGATGGCGTCCAGCTCATCATAGACCTGATCGAGATCCTCGTCCAGATCGGTCACGGTGAGCGCCAGATCGTCGACCAGATCGACCAGAGCTTTGATCACCTTGACCTCCTTTTTATCGGAGTCGAGATCCAGCCCTTCCATCAGGCCCTTGATATAAGCGGATTTTTCAGTCAGATTCATGGGATTACCCTCCTTTAAAAAAAGGGGCCGCCGGCCCCCTTTATGCCATGATACCACGCGCGGTGTCCTTCCGGCTCAGGCGCGCTCCATATACTCCCCGGTACGGGTATCGATCCGGATCATATCGCCCTCGTTGATGAAGAGGGGGACGCGGACCTCAGCGCCAGTCTCAACCTTTGCAGGCTTGAGGGTGTTGGTGGCGGTGTTGCCCTTGACACCCGGCTCGGTCTCGGTGACCTGCAGCACGACAAAGTTGGGCGCCTCGACGCCGAAGACCTTGCCCTTGTAGGACAGGACCTTGACCATCTCGTTCTCCTTGACGAACTTGAAGGCGTCGCCCAGCTCGCTCTCATTGAGCGGGGTCTGCTCGTAGCTCTCGGTGTCCATGAAGTAGTACAGCCCGCCGTCCTCATACAGGTACTGCATCTCACGACGCTCGATATAAGCGGTGGGGAACTTGGCGGTGGGGTTGTAGGACTTTTCGACCACAGCGCCGGTGATGACGTTCTTGGTCTTGGTGCGGACAAAGGCCGCGCCCTTGCCCGGCTTGACGTGCTGGAACTCCACGACCTGCAGCACGTTGCCGTCTTCCTCAAAAGTTACGCCATTGCGAAATTCGCCAGCAGAAATCATAAAATACATCCTCCAAAATATTCAAGTGCCCGCGCGGCCCCAAAGAACATACCGCCCGCCACCCAATTACCTATCCCATTTTATCCTAAAATTGGCCTCTTTGCAAGGGGCGTCAGGCAAAAAACCGACCTTTGAGCGGGTTTTTGCGCACTTTTCCCCTTCCAGTTACAGCACGATCAGATTCTTGTCCGAACTGCCGAAAATCTCGATGCCATCCTCGGTCAGGACCACCGAATCCTCGATCCGGACACCGAACTTACCGGGCAGATAGATTCCCGGCTCAATGGTCATGGTCATGCCCGGGCGCAGGACGGTGTTATCCCGCGGCGAGCAGCGGGGATCCTCGTGGATCTCGATGCCGAGCGAGTGGCCCAGCCCATGTCCGAACCGGCCCTTGTACCCTGCGGAATCGATGATCTCCCGTGCGATGGCATCCACCTCGGCGCCGGTCATTCCGGGGCGCATCTCACGGCAGCAGGCCAGCTGTGCGGTGAGCACCGTGTTATAGACCTTCTCCATCTCGGCGCTGGGCTGTCCCACCGCGACGGTGCGGGTCATATCGGCGCAGTAGCCGCCCCACCGCGCGCCGTAGTCCATCGTGATGAAATCTCCCTCCTCGATCAGCCGCTCACCCGGCACCCCATGGGGCATGCTGGTGTTCGGGCCGCTGATAAAGATGATCGGGAAGGCCAGCCCGCTCGCCCCGCGGCTGCGCATAAAGACCTCCATCTCGAGCGCGAGGTCGATCTCCCGCACGCCGGGGCGGATCATGCCGCAGATGTGGGTAAAGCAGTCGTCAGTCAGCTTCTGCGCGCTGCGGATCCGCTCCAGCTCCTCCGGCTCCTTGATGACCCGCAGCGCCCGGATTGCCCGCGAGAGGGTTCCGCCATAATCCATCTCGATCCCCTCAAAGGCCGCGCCGAACCGCGCGGCTTCGGCGACGGTGATCTCCTCCTCGAGATAGAGCCGATGCACCCCGTGCTGGTGCAGCAGCTGAGCAATCTGGGCCAGCCGGTCATGTTCCTCCACGACCTTGGCGCTCTTGACCGTCTTCTCCGCGACCTCGATGTACCGCGAATCGATCAGAAAGACGCTCTCATCGGGAAAAATCAGCAGGCTGCCGGCATCATCCGCGTCGAAATCGAGAAAGTAAAACCGGTTCGGGGCGGTGGTGACCAGCGCAGCCTCAAAGCCCTCCGGCATCGAGCGCGCCAACTTTTGACAGTGATTCTCCATGAATCTGCACTCCTTTTCTCGGCGGGATTGCCCCGTCTTTATTCTTCCTTTGCAAGGCTGTGATAATACTGCATCATCCTGCGGGCATCCTCCGCCTGCGTGCCGGCCGACTCGCAGATCACCGTCGGGGAGAGCCCCCTCTCATAACAGAGCTCCAAAAACGGCTCAAAATTCGGCCCATAGGTGGTGTCCTCAAAGGTGAGGTGGCATTTCTCCCCGCCCTGCGTATATGCAATCTTGGAAAAGTGGACATGGAACCGGCTGGCACGCTCGTCGGCGAGAACCTCCCCCATCCGGTCAAGCACCGCCGCGAAGTCCTCCTTCCCGGCGAGGCTGCCAAGAGTCCGGGCATTGAGATGTCCGAAATCGATGCAGGGCACAATCCGCTTATCCACCCCGCAGAGGGCGAGCACCTCGTCCACGGTGCCCAGCTGGTTGATCTTGCCCATCACCTCGGGGCAGAGAGTGATGTCCGAAAAACCATTTTCGTCCATCGCCTCGACCGCGCGCCGCATCGTATCCAGCGCCTTCTTTAGCGCCTCCTCCCGGCTCTGCTTGCCGCAGGAGCCCGAGTGAAAGATCACCCGTCTCCCGCCGAGCGCGCGCACCGCAGCGGCGCTCTCGAGCAGATACCGCACACTGCCAAGACGCTTGTCCTCCTCCATGCTGGACATCGAGATATAGTAAGGGGCATGAAGCGAAAACACAATTCCCTTCTCCGCGCCGAGCGCCCCCAATTTTTTGCCGTTCTCCTCACTCAGCCGCACCCCGCGGCCGCACTGGTACTCAAACGCATTCAGCCCATAGCCGGACAGATATTCCGGCACCCCGAAGCTGTTTTTGTATCCCAGCGCCTTGAAATCCTCCCCGACGCCGGCTGTTCCAAACCGCATCTCACTCATATAGCTTTCCGCCTTTTTTGTAATATCTGGCGAGGATCGGGCGCTCCAGCACCCGCTTAAAGCGGATATTCCACTTGAAATCCGGTGCAACCGGCTGAACCATCAGCACCGTGATGCCGTAGAATTTGGCCGCCAGCATATCGGTAAAGACCTGATCCCCCACCAGCGCCATCTCACGCTTTTCCACCCCGAGCGCCCGCCGGGCGATCCGCAGCCCGCGGGGCGCGGGCTTGAGGCTGAAGGAGACAAAGGGCAGTCCCAGTTTTTCGGCGAAAGGGCGCACCCGTGCGGCGGTGTTGTTCGAGCTGATCCGCAGCGCGATGCCCGCATCCCGCATCCGCTCGATCCAGTCGGCGACCCCGGGGGCCAGCTCCTGACTGTCATGGGCGGTGAGGGTGTTGTCAACGTCCAGCACCAGCGCGCGGATCCCCCGCTCATGCAGGAACTGTGGGCTGATCCGGTCCACGCTCTTGAAGATATAATCAGGACAAAGAATACTCAAACTTTGCTCTCCTTTGCTGGCTTATAGATGGCAAAAAAGCGGACCCCGAGGGAAAACTCCCCTTCAGGTCCGCTTTTGGTTGCTGTCACATCAGCGGCAGCCTGCAAACATTATTTATATTTGCGTTTGCGGGCGGCTTCGGACTTTTTCTTGCGCCTTACGGAAGGCTTTTCATAGCACTCGCGCTTGCGGGCTTCGGCGAGAACTCCGGAGCGGGCGCAGGAACGCTTGAAACGGCGCAGTGCGCTGTCCAGCGACTCATTTTCCTTCACACGGATTTCCGACATCTTTGTCCCTCCCTTAACACTGAGGTAGGCGTATGACGCCCGGGAGGAAGCAGCGGAGCAATCTGTTCCGACGCTCCCGCCAGAGAATCAACATATAGAATTATACTCTATTTTGCCCTCTTCTGTCAACATCAAAGTTTCACGGCCTGTAAAAGTACCGCATCCCGATCAGCGGACCACCAGATTGACCAGCTTGCCGGGGACATAGATCTCCTTGACAATGGTCTTGCCCTCCAGCTGGGCGGCAACCCCTTCCACCGCTTTGGCGGCGGCGACTGCGGCGTCCTTCTCGATGCCGGCGTCGGCCACAAAACGGCCGCGCAGCTTGCCGTTGATCTGGACGACCATCTCGATCTGGGCATCCTTGCACTTGGCCTCGTCATAGGTCGGCCATTTGCCGTGCGCGATCTGGCCCTCAAAGCCGGCCATCTCCCACAGCTCCTCGGTGATGTGCGGGGCAAACGGGTTGAGCAGGGTCAGATAGGTGCGATACTCCCCGCGGGTGATGCTGCCGACATCGTCGATCTCGTTGAGCAGGCTCATCAGGGTCGCAATGGCGGTGTTCATCTTCAGCTGGAGGATATCCTCACTGACCTTCTTGATCGCCTTGTGGAAGCTGGTCTCGAGCTGCGGGCGGTACTCCTCCCCGTCAATGACCATCTCGGACAGATCAAACACCCGCTCGAGGAACCGCTTGCATCCCTTGATGCTGGAGGAGGACCAGGGCGCGGCCTTCTCAAAGTCGCCGATGAACATCTCGTACAGCCGCATCGTGTCCGCGCCGTACTGATCGACGATCTCGTCGGGGTTGACCACGTTGCCGCGGGACTTGGACATCTTCTCGCCGTTCTCGCCCAGAATCATGCCGTGGCTGGTCCGCTTGGCATAGGGCTCGGCGGTGGGCACCACCCCGATGTCATACAGGAACTTGTGCCAGAAACGGGAGTACAGCAGATGCAGGGTGGTGTGCTCCATGCCGCCGTTGTACCAGTCGACCGGCATCCAGTATTTCAGCGCCTCGGGGCTGGCCAGCGCCTTGTCGTTGTGGGGGTCGCAGTACCGCAGGAAATACCAGCTCGAACCGGCCCACTGGGGCATCGTGTCGGTCTCCCGCTTGGCAGGACCGCCGCAGCAGGGACAGGTGGTGTTGACCCAGTCGGTGTGGCGGGCCAGCGGGCTCTCGCCGTCCGGGCCGGGCTCATAATCGCTGATCTCGGGCAGCTTGAGCGGCAGCTCGCTCTCGGGGATCGGCTGCCAGCCGCACTTCTCGCAGTAGACCATCGGGGTCGGCTCGCCCCAGTACCGCTGACGGCTGAACACCCAGTCGCGGAGCTTGAAGTTGGTCTTCTTGACCCCCTTGCCCTCTTTTTCCAGCCAGTCGATGATCGCGGTCTTGGCCTCGTCCACCGTCATGCCGGTCAGGAAACCGCTGTTGACCATCACACCGGTGGCACAGTCGGTGAATGCCTCTTTCGAGATATCACCGCCGGCGACCACCTCGATGATCGGCAGGTCAAAGACCTTTGCGAAATCATAGTCGCGCTGGTCGTGACCGGGCACCGCCATGATCGCGCCGGTGCCATAGCTGGCAAGGACATAATCCGAGACAAAGATGGGGATCTCCTTGCCGTTGACCGGGTTGATCGCCATCACCCCTTCGAGCCGCACGCCGGTCTTCTCTTTGGCAAGCTCGGTGCGCTCAAAATCGCTCTTGCGGGCGGCGGCGTCCCGGTAGGCGCGTACCTCGTCGATGTTGGTGATCTTGTCCGCCCACTTGTCGATAAACTT
>CALXIJ010000026.1 GCA_944388335.1 uncultured Pygmaiobacter sp. | reverse complement strand
TGCCAACCTCCGAGAAGAGGGGGTTCGAATCCCACCAGTTAGGGGGAAACAGCGGTTGGCATCTATGGAATCATCCGTGAATTTTTGAGCTGAAAAAGCCCGGAAACGGTTGATGCCACTGGCTTTTTTTTTTTTTTTTCTATACCGTTTTGATTTTATGGTGACCCGCCGGAGATTCGAACTCCGGACCCATTGCTTAAAAGGCAATTGCTCTGCCAACTGAGCTAGCGGGTCATAATAATTAAATTTGACGCTTAATTATTATAGCAATCCAAATAAACTTTGTCAATCGTTTTGTCCTTTACTTTTCCCAAAAAACGGCGGTGTAATCCTGTTTTTCCCGCATCTGTTTCAACGCGGTTGTATAAAAAGAAAAGCATCGCTTTATAGCGATGCTTTTCTTCATTTCATCAATTTCAAAACACCTGTCCGGCTATCCTTTTAATAACCGTCGCTCAGTTCTCGCGGGCAGAAATCTCTGCAGTGATCTCGGAGATGAACTCGTCCAGCTTCTTGACGCCGCCCTTTTCCTCCTTGCGCGCACGAACCGACACGGTGCCATCCGCAGCTTCCTTGTCGCCGACAACCAGCATATAAGGAATCTTCTGCAGCTGCGCCTCGCGGATCTTATAGTTCATCTTCTCACTGCGCAGATCGCACTCCGACCGCACACCGGCAGCTCTCAGGGCCTCGTTGACCTTCTGGGCATATTCGTGGTGGCTCTCACCAATGGGGATGACCATCACCTGCACCGGGCTCAGCCAGGTCGGGAAAGCGCCGGCATAGTGCTCGGTCAGGATGCCGATAAACCGCTCGATACTGCCAAAGACCACCCGGTGGATCATAACCGGGCAGTGTGCGGCGCCGTCCGCACCGGTGTACTCCAGATTAAACCGGCCGGGCAGCTGGTAATCCAGCTGGATGGTGCCGCACTGCCAGGTACGGCCCAGAGAATCCTGAATGTGGAAGTCGAGCTTCGGGCCATAGAACGCACCGTCGCCCTCATTGATCTCGAACTCCTTGCCGATGCTCTTGATCGCATTGGCGAGCGCGCTGGTCGCAACCTCCCAGTCCGCCTCGGATCCCAGATGATCCTCCGGCATCGTGGACAGCTCAATCGTGTAGGGCAGCTTGAAGAGGGAGTAGACCTCATCAAACAGACGGGCAATCCGCACCACCTCGTCGGTGATCTGATCCTGCGTCAGCAGAATGTGCGCGTCGTCCTGTGTGAAGCAGCGCACGCGGAACATCCCGTGCAGCGCGCCGCTGAGCTCATGCCGGTGGACAAGCCCCAGCTCGCCGTACCGCAGCGGAAGGTCACGGTAGGAATGCTTCTCCAGCTCATACACCAGAATGCTGCCCGGGCAGTTCATCGGCTTGATGGCGAAATCCTCTCCATCAATGACGGTGGTGTACATATTCTCCTTATAGTGATCCCAGTGGCCGGAGGTCTCCCACAGAGAACGGCGCATGATCTGCGGGGTCGAAATCTCGACATAATCCCACTTCTTATGCACTTCGCGCCAATAGTCGATCAGGGTATTCTTGAGCACCATGCCCTTGGGCAGATAGAAGGGGAAGCCCGGCGCCTCGTCACGGAACGCAAAGAGGCCCAGCTCACGGCCCAGCTTGCGGTGATCCCGCCGCTTGGCCTCCTCGATCCGCTCGAGATAAGCGGCCAGCGCATCCTTCTTGGGGAAGGCGATGCCGTAGATCCGGCACAGGCTGTCATTGGCCGCGTCGCCGCGCCAATACGCGCTGGCGGTGCTCAGCAGTTTGACCGCCTTCAGCGCGCCGGTGCTCATCAGATGCGGACCCGCGCACAGATCGATAAAATCTCCTTGCTGGTAGATCGACAGCTGCCAGCCCTTCGCGGCATATTCCTCCAGAAGCTCCAGCTTGTAGCTCTGGCCGGCAAAGATCTCGCGGCCCTCTTCCACCGTGATATACCGTTTTTCGACCGGCAGATCCGCCTTCACGATCCGCCGCATCTCCTCCTCGATCGCCTCAAACTGGTCAGGAGTGATAGGGGGGATCCCACCGATGTCATAATACCAGCCGTTGTCCAGCGCGGGACCGATGCCGAAATGCGCGCCGGGGAACAGGTGCTGGATCGCCTGCGCCATCACATGGGCGCCGGTGTGCCAGAAAGCGTGCTGTCCGTCCTTATCCGCAAAGGTCAAAATCTCCAGCGTGCAATCCTTGTTCAGCGGGGTGCGCAGATCCACAACCTCACCGTTCAGCCGTGCGCTGGTAGCCGCCTTATACAGCCCCATGCCGAGGCTCTTGGCGACCTCAGCGGCGCTGACGCCGGCTTCAAATTCCTTGACCAGACCATCCTTTAATGTGACCTTGATCATCCTGTCTTCCTCCTTATAAAAGAACATCTTTGCCCCGGAAGATTCACCGCTCCGGATCTCGGCGCGGCGGGAAGGGACCTTCGCGGGGCAAACAAAAAGGACCCATCCCAGATCGGGATGAGTCCTGTGACCCACGGTTCCACCCGCATTGCAGCGCAGAGCGCCGCCGCTCGTTGAGGGGATAACGGCCCTTTGCCCGACGGGAGTTCACCCCCGCACTCCGCGGTGGTAGAGGGAACGGTGTCGCCGTGCGGGATTCCACCCTGCGTGCAGTAACACGCGCCCCGCTCTCTGTCCGGTCACCGCGCCGACCATGTCCGCGTCAACGTTTTTGTAACCTAGATTTTACACCCGTCCGCTTTCATTTGTCAACACTTTCGTCTCGATTTCCTCTTTGGCAAAGATGTAAATTTCTTGACAACGTACTGGACAGGTTTTAAAATAGGTATAAAGTGTATTTTTGTGCGCTTATCATCTAGCCAAATACATTGAAGATGACTGTAAAATGATTGAAGGAGGACCCCTATGGTATCATACGGCATCGCCGTTGTGATTGCCGTTGTTGTGGGTGTGGTAGCTGCGGCTATCGCTTTTTTTTGTGGAATTTCTTACCGGCGCAAGGTTGCGGAGCAGAAGCTTGGCTCCGCTGAAGAAGAAGCAAAACGAATCATCAACGACGCGATCAAGACAGCGGAACAAAAGCGGCGGGAGGCCGCGATTGAGGCAAAGGACGAGGTGTTTAAGCTAAAGGCGGAGGCGGAGAAGGAGATCCGCGAACGCCGCAGCGAGGTCTCCCGTCAGGAGAGGCGGATCGACCAGAAAGAGGAGAACCTCGACCGCAAGACAGCCGCTCTTGAGCAGAAAGAAGAAGAACAGAAGAAGCGGGCGGAACTGGTGGAGGCAAGACTGGCCGAAATCGACCAGATGCGTCAGCGCCAGACTGAAAAGCTGGAGCACATCGCAGGGCTGACACAGGAGGCCGCAAAGGAGATGCTGCTCTCCCGTCTGGATGAGGAATTGGTCCATGAAAAGGCCAAGCGGATTACCGCCTTTGAAAATCAGACCAAGGAAGACTGCGACAAGCTCGCGCAGGAGCTGATCACACAGGCTGTCAGCCGGTGCGCGGCGGATCATTCCAGCGAGATCACTGTCTCGGTGGTCCCGCTTCCCAACGACGAGATGAAGGGACGGATTATCGGCCGCGAGGGCCGCAACATCCGCGCCCTTGAGACCGCCACCGGTGTCGATCTGATCATCGACGATACTCCTGAGGCCATTACCCTGTCCAGTTTTGACCCGGTCCGGCGTGAGGTTGCCCGGATGACGCTGGAGCGGCTGATCGCCGACGGGCGCATCCATCCCGCTCGGATTGAGGAGACGGTGGAGAAATGCCGGCGCGAACTGGACGCCGCGATGAAGCGGGAAGGCGAGCGCGCGGTGATGGAGGTCGGCGTGCATGGTTTGCATCCCGATCTGGTAAAGCTGATTGGCCGGCTGAAATATCGGACCAGCTATGGCCAGAATGTGCTCAACCACTCGATGGAGGTCGCCTATCTGTCCGGCCTGATGGCCTCCGAGCTGGGGCTGAATGTGACTATGGCCAAGCGCGCCGGTCTGCTGCATGATATCGGCAAGGCGCTGACCCATGAGATTGAGGGCAGCCATGTGATGATCGGCGTTGATCTCGCCCGCAAGTACAAGGAGAATCCCTCCATTATCCACGCCATTGAGGCACATCACGGTGATGTGGAGCCTCAGACCCCGCTGGCATTCATCGTGATGGCGGCCGATGCGATCTCCGCGGCGCGTCCCGGCGCACGTCGTGAGAACGTCGAGAGCTATATCAAGCGTCTGGAAGACCTCGAGGCGATCTCTTCGAGTTTCCCCGGTGTCGAGCGCAGCTATGCCGTGCAGGCCGGCCGCGAGGTACGGATCATGGTCAAGCCGGAGCAGGTTACCGACGACCAGCTGCCGATTCTTGCGCGGGATATCGTCAAGAAGATCGAGGAGGAACTGGAGTATCCCGGTCAGATCAAAATCAATGTCATCCGGGAAAATCGGGCAACCGACTACGCGAAATAATTTTTTACAGCGATATTTTTACAGGGCTGCGGCAAAAGCCGCAGCCCTATTTTTTTGTCTGGTATTTTTCATTTTCGCTTTTTTCTCTATCCATTTTCGCTCCGCCTGTCGACACATTCGGCTTTTCTTTGGCATTGCCTTTTCCCCCGGCGCTGCATGGACAGCTCCAAAAACAACGCAGACCGGCTTTCTAACTCCATTGATTGACAGCATCTCCTCTTTCTGCGTCACAGAGCGTTTCTCCTTTTCCCTCAGCTTCACCCATAGCCAGCCTGCACCGAATGCAATAAAAAAGAGACAGCACAGAGCGGGAGAGGACCAATCCCACTGTGTTGTCTCTTTTATTCTTCTCATTCTCTACCGATGATCTGTTGTCTCTGCGCGGCCTCTTTTATTCGCCGAGATAGGCGCTGCGGACCTTGTCATCCTCGAGCAGCTCCGCCGCAGGGCCCTCCATCACGATCTTGCCGGTCTCAAGCACATAGGCGCGGTCGGCGACCGAGAGCGCCATCTGCGCGTTCTGTTCTACCAGCAGAATGGTCGTCCCCGCCGCATGCAGTTCTCGGATAATCTCAAAGATTTGTTCCACCAGCAGTGGTGCAAGACCCATACTGGGCTCATCCAACATCAGCAGCGAGGGCTTTGCCATCAGTGCCCGCCCCATCGCGAGCATCTGCTGCTCGCCTCCGGACAGGGTGCCCGCAATCTGCTTGCGACGCTCCGAAAGGCGTGGAAACCGCTGATAAACGTCCTCCAGCGAGGCTGCGATCTCCCCACCCGGACGGGTGTAGCCGCCCATCTCCAAGTTTTCCTCCACCGACATTCTGGCGAAGATCCGCCGTCCCTCCGGCACCTGCGCCAGACCGAGCGCCAATACCTTGTGCGGGGGAAGATGCCCGATTGACCGCCCCTCAAACTCGATCTTTCCGGTTTTGGAGTGGTACAGTCCCGAGATTGTGTTTAAAATCGTACTCTTGCCTGCGCCGTTGGCGCCGATCAGGGTGACGATCTCTCCCTGATTCACCTCAAACGAGATCTCTTTAATCGCGTGAATATTGCCGTAATAGACATTAATTCCCTCTACCTTCAGCATCCGGCTGCACCGCCCTTTCTGCCGAGATATGCCTCGATGACCTTGGGGTTATTCCGGATCTCCTCCGGCGTCCCTTTGGCGATGATCTGACCGTAGTTGAGCACCGCAATCCCCTCGCAGATCCCCATGACCAGATTCATGTCATGTTCGATGAGGACCACCGCGATCTGGAAGGTATCCCGGATCTTGCGGATATTCTCCATCAGCTCTGCGGTCTCAGAGGGGTTCATGCCGGCGGCCGGCTCATCCAGCAGCAGCACTTTGGGATTCGTCGCCAGCGCCCGAACGATCTCGAGCCGCCGCTGCGCGCCGTATGGCAAACTCCCGGCAGGAGCATCGGCGAGGGATTCCATCCCAAAGATCGAGAGCAGCTCCATTGCCTTTTCCTTTGCCGCTTTCTCCTGCTTCCAGTAGCTGGGCAGCCGCAGCACCGCCTCGGCAAGGCGATAGTGCATCTGGCCCTGCATCCCAATCAGCACATTATCCAGCACCGGCAGCGCCTTGAAAAGCCGAATGTTCTGGAATGTTCTGGCGATTCCCATCCGGTTGACCTCATAGGTCTTTTTCCCGCGCGTATCCACCCCGCCGATCAAGATCTTGCCGCGGGTGGGCTGGTAGACATTGGTCAACAGATTGAAAATGGTGGTCTTACCCGCTCCATTCGGCCCGATCAGGCCGCCGATCTCGGTCTTGCCGATGATGAAGTTGAAATCATCCACCGCGGTCAGGCCGCCGAAGTCGATGCCCAGATGCCGCGCCTCCAGCACCGGAGGGGTCCCTGCGTCCCGCTCCGGAATGACGCCCCCTTCAACGGGAACCAGCTTTTCCTTGCTTTTCGCCATCGGTCACCCCTCCTTTTTCCCGAAGCGGCGGGTAAATCCCACAAAACGCTCCAAAATGCGGGACATCGAAAAATCGTATTGGCCCATCAGGCCGGTCGGCTTGAAGATCATCACCAGTACCAGCACCAGCGAATAGGCCACCATGCGGTAATCCTCAAATGCGCGCAGCGCCTCGGGCAGCGCGGTGAGGGTGATTGCCGAGAGAACCGAGCCGAACATCGATCCCATGCCGCCCAGCACCACCATGACCAGAATCTCGATCGACTTCATAAATCCGAAGGTGGTCGGCTGCAGGCTGCCAAGGTATCCGGCGTAAAGGCATCCCGCAACCCCGGCAAAAAACGCCGAGAGGGTAAAGGCCATGACCTTATAATAGGTCGTACGCACCCCGCAGCTCTCCGCCGCGATCTCATTTTCCCGGATGGCAAGGATCGCTCTGCCATGGCGGGACTTCATCACCATGTGGATGACAAGGCAGGTCAGCACAACGCAGACCAGCACATTGAAATAACTGGTGATCTTGGGAATCCGCTTGAGGCCGGAGGCGCCATAGGTCAGCTTGAACCCAAGCACCTCATCGATGTTGGTCAACACCACCCGGATGATCTCGCCAAAGCCCAGTGTGATGATCGCGAGGTAGTCGCCGCGCAGCCGCAGCGCAGGGATTCCGATGATCACGCCGAAAACCGCGGCCAGCAGTCCGGAGAGCAGCAGCGCCGCAATGACCATCAGCGCATAGGAGATTCCTGTCGCCTGATCGGCGTTCACAGCTTTGAGAAAGATGCCGCCGGTATAGGCGCCCACCGCCATAAATCCGGCATGCCCCAGCGGCAGCTGACCGAGATATCCGGTCGCCACGTTGAGGGATACCGCGAGGATGATATTGATCCCGATTACCATCAACACCTTGGTGATATACCCCGAGACCCCGCCGCCGTTTACAAAGGCGGTCGATCCGAAGACCAGCAGGGAAATCAACACCGTATTGATGAGATATCTCACCGGCATGGGGATGGTATTTTCTCTTGTCCGATTCATCTCCCACACCTCCTTACACTTTTTCCTTCATCGGTTTACCCAGCAAGCCACTGGGACGCACCAGCAGAACGACAATCAAGATGGCAAAGACCACGCCGTCTTTCCAGACCGAGAGCCCCGCCGCCGAGACCAGCGCCTCTGCAAGGCCGATCACCAGACCGCCCAGCATTGCGCCGGGCAGACTGCCGATCCCCCCTAAGACCGCCGCGACAAAGGCCTTCAGCCCCAGCATCGAGCCCATCGTGGGGGAGGCCTGTGCATAGGAGGAGAGATACAGCGCGCTGGCGACCGCTGCAAGGGCGGAGCCGAGGGCGAAGGTGAAGGAGATGGTGGTATTGATATTGACCCCCATCAGCTGTGCCGCGCCCATATCCTCGCTGACCGCGCGCATCGCCCGTCCCAGCCGAGTCTTCTGCACCAACAGGGTCAGTCCTATCATGATGACAACCGTTACCCCGAGGGTAACCAGCGCCGGGGTGCTGATACTCGCGCCGCCGATCTGAAAGGTCGGCCCACTGATTAGGGTGGGGACCACCTTCGCCCCTGCGCCGAAGATCAGTTGGAATCCATTTTCAAGCAAAAAGGAGATTCCGATTGCAGTGATTAACAGCGACAGGCGGGGGGAGGAGCGCAGCGGCGCATAGGCGACCTTCTCGATTACAACACCCAGCAGGGTGCTCACCGCTACTGCCAGCAGGATCGAAAAGAGCGGATGCAGCCCAAAGCTGGTCATCGAAAGCCAGACAACATAGGCCCCCACCATGATAATATCGCCATGGGCAAAGTTGAGCAGCATGATGATGCCATAAACCATGCTGTATCCCAGTGCCACCAGCGCATAGATCGAACCGGACTGCAGCCCGTTGATGATCTGACTGAACAATGTCGACAAAAACGCCATCGGTTTGCGCCTCGCTTTCTCGCCGTGCAGTACACGGCGACATAAATTGCCTTGTTATTACATTGGGGCGGCATCCCCGTCGTGAGATAACAAGAAACTATGCGGTGGGAGAGATCCCCCCGCATAGTTCTCCCGTTGTTCTCTTCAGTTGGATCAAACATTCCGATTAGAACATCTCGGTGAAGACCTCTTCGCCGTTTACCAGCTTCATCATAGCGGCGTCCTTGATCGGATTGTTGAACTCGTCAAATTTATAGGTGCCGGTGACTCCCGTAACTCCATCGGTGGCGGCCAGCGCCTCGATGACGGCGGCCTTGTACTCGTCCGAACCGGTCTCCAGACCCTGCTCCTCGGCCTTTGCAATCGCGTTGACCATCAGCATGGCGGCGTCATAGCCCAGCGGCGCAAACATATTGGGAACCGCTTCGCCATAGGTCTCGGCATAGGCGGCCTCGAAGTCCGCATCTCCAGCGTAGGCCGAGCAGTAGACGGTGCCCTCCAGAGCCTCAGCCGCCGCGTAACCGGAGACGCCGCTCCAGCCATCGCCGCCGAGGAAGGTGCCGGTATAGCCGACCTGACGGGCCTGCGTGACGATCGTGCCGTCGTCCTCATAGTAGTTGGGGCAGAAGACCACATCGGGATTGGAGTTCGCGATGTTGGTCATCTGGGCCTTGAAATCGACGTCGCCAGCGGCATATGCCTCTTCATTGGTGACGGTGATGCCCAGCTCAGCGCATTTCTCGACGAAAGCGTTCTTGAGGCCCTCCGAATAGTCATTGCCGGTCTCGAAGATCACGGCCGCAGTGGTGGCGCCCATCTTCTCGGATGCGTACTCCGCCATCTTCTCGCCCTGGAACGGATCGATGAAGCAGGCACGGAAGACGTTGGTCCGGATGCCGGCGCTCTCGTCCTCGGGATCCAGCAGGGTGACGCCGGGTGCGGTGGCGCTTGCGGTGATCTGAGGCATTCCGATCGCGTAGCTCTCATCCGCAACTGCGATGGTGGTGCCGGTCAGCACACCGCCGATGACTGCGGTGACCCCGTCGTCCACCAGACGGCTGAAGGCGGTGACCGCCTCGGTCGCGTCTCCCTTGTCATCATAGGCGATGACCTCAATCTGTTTGCCGTTGACGCCGCCGGCGGCATTGATCTCATCGATGTAGAGCATCGCGCCGTTCTTGACCGCATTGCCATAGTTCGCGTTTGCATCAGAGGTATTGGCCAGCAGGCCGATCTTAATGGTTCCGCCTTCCCCCGAAGTCGTGCCGGATGCAGCTGAAGAGCTGCCGGCGCCAGAATCCGAGCCGCCGCAGCCAACCAGCGACAGAGCCATCAAAACCGCCATTGCCATGCTGATAAATCGTTTCATAACCCTTTACCTCCTGTTGTTTTTTAAAGAAATCTCCCGGCACAGGCTCCTCTCTCTTTTCCCCCTCCGCCGGGGAGATTGTTGCAAATTATAATCTATGGCGCTCTCTTTGTGCAATGGCTTTGTTTTACAACATTTTGCATAAAAAAAACACTGTTGTTTGTATTTTATACCCAAAAAGGTTTTCTTTTTTTAAAAAGCTTTCTCATTTTTGAAATAATTTTGTAACAAATCCGGCAAAAAAGAAAGCACGGGCACCTTTGGCACCCGTACTTTTTCTCCCTTTTCCATGAAATCACCCGATCAGTCCCCGCGCCGCCGTCCAAAGGATCGGCACCAGCAGTGCCGGCAGAAGATTTGATGTTTTGATCTTGGCCTCTTTGCTGATAAAGTTGATCCCGATGCAGGTGACCATTGCATATCCCACCATGCAGATCTGATCCAGCAGATCCCCCTGCAGATAGGGAGCAAGCATCCCCGCCAGCAGGCTCAGCCCGCCCTCATATACCAATATCGGCACCACACACAGGCAGACCCCGGCTCCCATCGTCGCGCCGAAGACCACTGCGGCAATCCCATCGAGCATACTCTTGACATAGAGGGTGCTGGGATCCCCGTAAAGTCCATCATTGATTGCCCCGACAATCGTCATTGCCCCCACGCAGAACATCAGCGTCCCGCTGACAAAGGAGGCGGCAACCCCCTCGCCCCCGACCTTTTGTTCCACGATCTGTCCAAAATGGTTGAGGCGGTCGTCAATCCGCAGCAGCTCCCCGACCAGCATCCCGGCCACCAGACTGACAATCAGCAGCAGTTCCCCGGAGGAGGAAAGGCGTCCGTCTTCAGATACCGTAATCATCGCGCTGATCATTCCGTTTAACCCCAGAACAAGCACCGCTATTCCCAGCGCCTTGTGGATCGATTCTTCGAGCGCCGGCTTCATCCCCCGTTTAAAGACCAATCCCAAAAGCCCGCCCACAGCGACCGCTGCGGCGTTGACAATGGTTCCCATCATATCATTTTGCTCCTCTCTCATTCTGCTCTGCTGTTGTTTTTCTCCCTGCTTTTTCCTCTTGCCTTTTTGATGTGTCTTTGAGATCAGTTGACCGCCGTACCGCCAGCCGCGTCAAACAGCCGCTCGACTGCAAGCCGCAGCGCAGCGTGCTCCGGCGCCGCCAGTTCCGGATCCCGATGCAGCAGGTCCGCTGCCTCTGCGGCGGCCGTTTCAATCATCCGCGCATCCGTCGCGGCATCCGCCACCCGCAGCGTCGGCAGACCATGCTGCCTCTTTCCGAAAAAGTCCCCGGGGCCCCGGTGGTCGAGATCATACTGGGCAACCGCGAATCCGTCGCTGGTATGGCAGAGGAAGGTCAGCCGCTCGCGCACCGATTCACTGTCGTTGTCGCTGACCAGAATGCAAAAGCTCTCCGCCGCGCCGCGCCCGACCCTTCCCCGCAGCTGATGCAGGGCGGAAAGACCGTACCGCTCTGCGTTCTCGATCACCATCACGCTGGCATTCGGAACATCCACCCCGACCTCCACCACGGTGGTGGAGCAGAGCAGGTCGATCTCACCGGCGGCAAGCGCCCGCATGACCTCCTCCTTCTGTTCCGGCTTCATCCGCCCGTGCAGCAGCCCGATCCTGCGGCCGGGCAGCAGTTTGGCCGCAATCGTTTCCCGATATGCGGTCACCGCCTGCAGTTCGGAGGAGTCGTTGCCCTCTTCCTGTTCAATCAGCGGGCAGACAACAAAAACCTGATGCCCTGCGGCAATCTGTTTTTCCAGAAATCCGTACATCCGCCCCCGCAGCGCGCTTCCCACCGCAATCGTCCGTACCGGTGTCCGTCCGGGGGGAAGCTCATCCAGAATCGAGACATCGAGTTCCCCAAACAGCAGCAGGCTGAGGGTGCGGGGGATCGGTGTGGCACTCATCACCAACAGATGGGGGTTTTCCGCCTTCCCGGCAAGCAGCCCCCGCTGGCGCACCCCAAATCGATGCTGTTCATCTACGACCGCAAACCCCAGATGTGCAAAATTCACCGCGTCCCCGAGAACGGCATGGGTGCCGACGACCACCTGCGCCTCTCCGTTCGCCACCATCTCGAGCAGCGTCCTGCGCGCTTTGCCCTTGACCGAACCGGTCAAAAGTGCCACCTGCAGTCCCAGCGGCCCGAGCAATCGGTCCAGCGTCTGGGCATGTTGGCGCGCGAGGATTTCGGTCGGCGCCATCAAAACGCTCTGGTAGCCATTTTGCGCCGCCATCGCCATCCCGGCGGCGGCAACCAACGTTTTGCCGCTGCCGACATCTCCCTGCAACAGCCGGTTCATCGGAGATGCACCGCAGAAATCTCTCCGCATCTCCTCCACCGCCCTCCGCTGCGCACCGGTGGGAGGGAAGGGGAGAGAGGCATAAAACGGCGCCGGATCGCAGTGGGTCATCGGCGCGCCGGTGCTGCGGCTGCTGCGGCTGCGCAGAAGTTTCATCCCGAGCTCCAGACAATAGAGCTCTTCAAAGGCAAAGCGGCGTCTGGTACGCTTTGCCTCTTCCAGCGAGGACGGCTGATGAATCCCGCGCAGCGCGTCGGCCAGCGCGGGCAGCCGCCAGCGCCGGCGCAGCGGTTCCTCGAGCGGGTCGTCAAACGCCTCTGCGGGCAGCGCCTCGAGCGCCTCCTTGACCAGTCGGGAGAGGTAGGCTGAATTGATCCCTTGTGTCTGATGGTACACCGCCGTCAGCGGATGGGATGCATCTGCCGGGATAAAGGTCGGCGCGGTCATCTCCCGCCGTCCAAACCCGCCGCCGATCCGTCCGTAAAACAGATATTCCCGATCGGGTTCCAGCTTCTGCGCGGCATAGGGGCTGTTGAAAAAGGTCAGCGTCAGCCCCGCGCTGTCATCCCCCGCATTGACCCGGTAGATCGTTCTCCCGCCCCGCACCCGGACCGGCGCCTGACGGCTGAAAACAGTTGCCCGCACGACGCAGGGGGTCTCATAGGGAGCTTCCAGCACCCCACAGGGATTGGAGTAGTCGATATAGTCCCGCGGATAGCTGCGCAGCAGGTCCTCCACCGTGACAATCCCGAGTTTTGACAGCTGTGCCGCACGCTTTTCCCCGACCCCTTTTAGGTACTGCACCTTATCCGTCCGCTTGAGCATCGGCTGTTCTTCCTCCATTATCTAAACTCCTTCCGCTCTTGCGCAGAAGGCGCACCCGCACAGGGCGGACGGTGCTTTTATCACTCTAAAAATAATTATAATATTCCTCCCCTGAAAGTAAACCCCCGCCAAATTGCTCCGCCGCACGGACAGAGAAGATCTGCCCTTTTTTCAGGATACCCCTCTGCTTTTGCGGCAAACACACAGTTTTGCCCCCTTTCACCTCGAGGAGAAAGGAAATCCGTTTTTTCGCACCGCGAAAAAAGCAGCCGGGTCGATCGGACCCGACTGCTCGAAAAATACACAGATTGCAAAATGATAAATGAAGTGTTATTCGACGCTGATGATATAGTAATAGACCGGCTGCCCACCGACAAGGCGGGTGACCTCAACATTCGAGGAGACCTTGTCGGACAGCTGTTTGGTCAGCGCCTCGGCCTGCTCCTCGCTGACATCACAGCCCGAAATCACGGTGACAAAGCTGGAATCTTTCTTCAGCATACTGCGTGCCAGCTTGGAAGCCGCATGGTTGACATCCTTATCGGTGAAGGAGAGTTTGCCGTTCTCCAGCGCGAGGATCTCGCCCTGCTTGATCTTGTGCCCCTCATAGTCGCTGTTGCGGGCGGCAAAGGTGACAAGCCCGGTGGAGACCTTATCGGCAGCCTGCATCATCGCGATGGCATTCTCCTCAGCCGAGAGGCTCTCGTCAAAGTTCAGCATCGCGGTGATTCCCTGCGGGATGGTGCGGGTGGGCAGCACCACCACCTTGCGGTCGGCCAGTTTGACCGACTGCTCGGCAGCCATGATGATATTCTTGTTGTTGGGCAGCACAAAGACGGTACCGGCGGGCACACTCTGCACCGCTTCGAGGATATCCTCGGTGCTGGGATTCATCGTCTGTCCGCCCGAGACAACCGCATTCACCCCGATGTCGGTAAAGACATCCCGCAAACCGTCGCCGGCAGCGACTGCGACAAAGCCATAGGCCATATCGGGATCCACGGCGGAGTACTGGAACTTCTGCTTGCCGGGATTGCGCTCGGCCTCTGCCTGCTTCTCCAGCCCCTTGCCCTGTGCCTGACGGGCGAGGAACTGCTCGTGCATATTCTCAATCTTGAAATTGGTCAGATAACCAAAGCTCAGCGCATAGCTGATGACCTTGCCCGGATCGGTGGTGTGGACATGGCAGTTGATGACCTCATCGTCCTCGATGACCACCACGCTGTCCCCGTTGCTCTCGAGGAAGGCGCGCAGCTTCTCACAGCTGGCCCCCTCCTTCTTGTTGACGAGGAACTGGGTGCAGTAACCGTTTTTGATGTCCTCAACCCGCATCAGGTCGTCGGTAAAGACGCCGCGGCCCGCCGCACTGGTCGAGGGCTTCTTGCTCTGGCCGCCCTCCTGCGCCTCGACGATGATCCCGTCCTTCAGCACGCTGAGCATCCCCTCCAGAATCGTGACAAAGCCCGCGCCGCCCGCGTCGACCACGCCTGCCTTTTTGAGCACCGGCAGCTGTTCGGGGGTCTTCGCAAGCGCCTCCTTCGCCGCGGCGAGGATAATCTGGAACATCTCCACGGGATCCTCGGTGTCGGCGGCGGCAGCCGCCTCGGCGCCCATCCGGGCCACGGTCAGCATGGTGCCCTCGGTGGGCTTCATCACCGCCTTGTAAGCGGCGGCAACCCCCATCTCAAACGCCTTGGCAATATCGGCCGCAGAGGCCTCCTTTTTGCCGACCAGCGCCTTGGAAAAACCGCGGAAGAGCAGCGAGGAAATGACACCGCTGTTGCCACGCGCGCCCCGCAGCATGCAGGAGGCGGCAACCTTGCTGGCCTCCTCGACCGTGCAGTCATTTGCCAGCGCTTCCAGATCCCGTTTGGCCGCGCCGATGGTCATGCTCATATTGGTGCCGGTGTCCCCGTCAGGTACCGGGAAGACGTTGAGCTCATCCACCTGACTGCGCTGGTTGGCAATGCTATTGGCACCGCTGATCATGCTGTCTCTCAAAACCGAACCTTTTATCATCTTGCGTCTACTCCCTAATCTGTCGTTATTTCTTACATCAGCAGACGATGTCGTCCACCGAGACATTGATTCTCTTGACCTTGAGGCCGGTGGCGTCCTCCACCACATACTTGACCTTGTGAGTGATGCTCTTGACCACCGCGGCGATATTCAATCCATAAATCACCTTGATGTGCAGCTCAATCACCAGCTTGCCGTCCTCCTCGGTCACCCGAACCCCCTTATCGGGGAAATCTGAGCCGAAAAGAACCCCCTTGACCGTATCAGACGGACCGCTGGTGGCCATATCTGCGACCCCATAACAACTGCTGGCCGCCGCCGAGACAAGTCCTGCAAAGTATTCGCCGGTCATGCTGACCTTGCCAAACGTATTGTAAAAGTTGATCATGCGGTTCACTCCTTTTGGGTGTTGGATACGGAAAGATTTTCCAAATGATAGAAAATATCGCTGACGGTGGGGGTCAGGCCGGTATAGTCCTTGCTGTAGGTCGCGACCCCGTTTTTGTAGACCAGCGGCACAAAGGGCATCTGGGCCGCAAAGGCCATCTCAAACGCTGCAAGGCCATTGATATCCGCTTTCATCCCGTTATAAGCCGCCATCAGTTCCTCGCTGACCGCCACACCGGTATGGGCATCCCCTCCCTCAGAGAAAAAGACGTCCATATTTAGATTATTATACAACTTTACCTCCCCAATGTACAGAGGGGCCTGCCCTGAGAGGACCCGCTCATGGTAGGCGGCAAAGTCCGCTTCCTCCTGCACCGTCACCTCGATTCCGCAGGCCTTCAGCTGCTCGGCTGCCAGCGTAGCCGCATACCGCTTGAAGGAGCTGCCAGAATAACACAGCAGAGTAAAGGAGAGTCTCCCTCCCTCTGCATCCTGATAATAACCGCTGGTCGGGTCAAGGGTGTATCCGAGAGACTCGATCAGCGCTTTTGCCGCTTCGAGATCCGGTTCGCTGTCCATCGTAGCGGCCTCTGCCTCCCCGGGAAAGCGCGGATTGATGACCCCGGTGGCGACATAGGCACGGGAATAATAGGCCTTATCGGCGATCTCCCGGCGGGAGACGGCGAGACTCAGTGCCTGCCGCAGCGCGGGCTGTGCCAGCGGCGAGTCCTCCCCGGTCGCCTGAATGCCCAAAAAGACCAGATTGTTCAGATTAAAATAAGCGGTATTGCAGATGATGCTGCCCGCGAGATCCGACTCCTGCTCGGAGGAGAAGAGGCTGATCGCCCCGATATTCAGCCCGGAGACCAGCGCATCATAGCCGCTGAGTTCCTCCAGCCGGATGGTCTCCAGCCCCGCGGGCGGATCAAAGCTGTCGTTCGCGACGAGCAGTGCCCCCTGATCGTCCTGCGAGACGGAATACCGGCCGCTGGAGGTCGGGCTGGTTGCCCCCACCTCCGAGGCTTTGATCACCGGAATATCCAGCAGATAGGCAAACAGGCTGTCCGGCTCACTGAGGGTGACGGTGACGAGGTTGCCCGAAGCCCGCACCGACTGCACCTTGGAAAAACGCCCGCCGAAGACCGCGCTGGTTCTGGCGGCCTCGATGCAGGCCGCCACATCCGCGCCGGTGATGGCCGTTCCATCGGCAAAACTGCCGCCGACGGTGATCTCGACGGTATTTCCCACCGAGACCACCGAACGGGCAATCTCATACTCCAGCTCAAAATCATTGGTAATCTGCACCAAACTGCCAAAAACAAGGCGTGAGTTCTGCAGGGTAATGCTGCTCTGGGCAACATAGGGGTTAACCCCCCCCGCGCTGGAGTAGGGAAGGATGAACTCCTCCGTGCTCTGAGACTGCTGTGCCGCTGGCACCCCTGTCCCGGCGGTGGAGGTGTCCTGCTGCTCCTGCGCGCAGCCGCCCAGCAGCGACAGCGTCAAGATCAGACAGAGGAAAACCGCGCCGGCGCGCAGGCGGGCGCAGCGGGAAAGTTGTTGTTTCAAAAAGGACCTCCTATGGTCAAAGGCCGCCCACTCTTGGTGCGAGCGGATTCCGCGGTTATTATACCGCGTTTTTTGGGCAAAGAAAAGGGGAAACACGGTAATATATGCCGCTTTTCAGCGCGGAACACCTTCCCCGCATCCACCGTAACGGCAAGCAGCCCCACACTCTGTCCCCGGATCCTCCGCGTCGTACACAGAGGGCAAAACGAGCTCACCTTTCTCATTTCCACTGGGAAGATCCGGTGTGCGCCAAAAATGCCGTTTGCTCATCAGGCCATTTTCAGGCATGAGCCTTGCCCTGCGGCTCCTCGGTCTCCCGCACCGGCTGCGCCGACAGGCAGCGGCCGGTCGCATCGTCGCAGGTAAAGAGCACCGCATCCAGACGGCAGGGCCCCTGCGCCACCTCAAACCGGACCGGCCGATGGGTCCGCTGCTTGCGGACCGCCAGCTCGGGGCGCACCCCGATCACCGAGTCCACCGGGCCGGTCATCCCGACATCGGTGAGATACCCCGTGCCGCCCGGCAGCACCCGGGCATCGGCGGTGGGCACATGGGTGTGGGTGCCGAACACCGCGCTCACCCTCCCGTCAAGATACCATCCGAGCGCCTGCTTTTCAGCGGTGGATTCGGCGTGGAAATCCACCACCTTGAAACGCGAGGTGTCCTCCGCCAGCAGACGGTCGGCCAGATCGAAGGGGTTGTCGATCGGCTCCAAAAACGCCACTCCGGACAGGTTGATCACCGTCACCGCATACCGCCCAAGATCCAGCGTCGCCCGCCCGGCGCGCGGGTCGAGATGGGGCAGATTCGCCGGGCAGATCAGCCCCTCGGTCTCCTCGTACAGGCTCTCCTGTGCCCGCCGCAGCGCATGGTTGCCGGTGGTGATGACGTCTGCCCCATGCGCAAAGAGCTCCTCGGCGATGGCGCGGGTGATCCCGACCCCGTCGGGATGCGCATTCTCCCCGTTGACAATGCAGACATCCGCCCCGAGCCGCCGGCGCAGCCCAGGCAGACGGCGGCAGAGGAAATCCGTCCCCGGCCGTCCCACAACATCCCCCACACAGAGAATCTTCATATACCCATCCCTCTTTTTTACACCTTTTCTGCCCTTATCATACCAAACCAAAGAAAAAAAATGAAGCGCCCGGCAGAAATTGTGTCCCACTGCCGCGCGCTTTTCATCTGCGCCGTCACTCACTTTTGCAGGTTCAGCTCGAACCGCTCAAAGAAGCCGATCAGCTGCCCGTTTGCACCCCGGACACCCTGCATATAGATCCGCTGGTTGCGGGCGTTGACCCCGATAAAGACCTCCTTGCCGTTGCGGCAGATCCCCTCCCACGCCGACCGGATGCGGGCCTTGGCCTGCTCCGAATCGTGGCAGTCAAAGAGGGAATGGCCAATCAGGTCACTGTACCCTCTCTCCTGATAATAATGGTACTTTGCGTACCGGTTCAGATACCGGATCACAAAATCCCCGTCGACAAACACAATCGGGTAGGGATACGAATCGAGAATCCCCGCCATCATCTCCTGTTCGCTCATGACACAGCTCCTTTCTGCTCTTCTGCCGCTTTGCCGAAGGTCACTCCTCCTGCCGCTCCCAGCAGGCGGCCGCCTCCGCATTGATCCAATCCACCGCCTGCTGCAGCCCCTCGGGAGAACTCTCAAACTCCCGCTGCTCCTTGATCTCGCTCTTCTCGCAGCAGTTGGGTCCCTCCCAGATCAGCACCCGCAGCTGGGGCGGCTCCTTGTCGGGAAAGATCTTGAAGCCCAGCGCCCCCGAACTGCCGGCAAACCGGTTGCCCGCCTTAAAGTAGTCATAGCTCTCAATCCAGATTTTTTTCTGTCCCGCCATCTTCCAGACTCCCTTTCTGTCCCTCGCGCTGCGCGGGGGAGAACCAATATCCGCCCTCCGCCCGGTGGGTCTGCACCCGGAACACCCGGTCCAGCGCCCCCTGTGCGACAATCTGCTCCGGCGTGCCCACCGCCGCCATCCGGCCCTGCTCGAGCAGCACCAGCTGGTCGCTGTACTGCAGCGCGAGCGCCAGATCATGCAGCACGATCAGGATCGCCTTTCCCTCATTGCACAGCCGGCGCAGCAGCTCCAGCAGTTCAAACTGCCGGTAGAGGTCCAAAAAGGCGGTCGGTTCATCCAGCAGGATGGTGCCGGTGTCCTGTGCCAGCGCCATTGCGAGATAGACTCGCTGGCGCTCCCCGCCGGACAGCTCCCGCAGATCCCGCTCGGCCCAGTCGCCGGTGGCGGTGATCTCCAGTGCGCGGCGCACCGCCGCCCGATCGGCCGCCCGCAGGCGGCGGGAAAACCCGAGATAGGGAAACCGCCCATGGCTCACCAGCGCGCGGACGGTGATTCCCGGCACGCTGCGGTTTTGCGGCAGAAATGCCGCGGTGCGGGCAAACTCCTTGCGGCCGTACTCCTCAATCGGCCGCCCCTCAAGCAGGATCCTGCCGCCCGAAGCGCTCAGCCGCCGCGCCGCGGTGCGCAGCAGGGTGGTCTTTCCGCAGCCGTTGGGGCCGATGAGCGCGGTCAGGCTTCCTTTTGCGACCGAAAAGGAGATCTCCCGCAGCACCTTGCGGTCGGGATACCCTCCGCTGACCGCCTGAAACTCAATCATAGATCCCGCTCCTTTTGCGCCGCCGCAGCAGCAGACTGAGGAAGAACGGCCCGCCCAGCAGCGACATCACAATCCCGACCGGCAGCTCAAAGGGCGCGAAGAGCATCCGCGCTGCAAGGTCGCAGATCAGCACAAAACTGCCGCCCGCAAGCACCGACGCCGGCATCAGCCAGCGGTTGTCGGTGCCGATCAGCCGGCGGGCGATATGGGGCACGAGCAGTCCGACAAAGCCCAGCAATCCGGCAAAGCTGACCGCTGCGCCGGCCAGCAGCGCCGCGGCCAGAATGGCGGCAAACCGCACCCGGCCCACCGCAAGCCCCAGCGATGCGGCGCTCTCCTCGCCCAGCTGCAGCAGATTGAGATCCACTGCGAGCAGCGCTGCGAGGAGCGCCCCCGCCGCGAGATAGGGCCCGGCGCTGAGCACCGCATCCAGCGTCACCCCTGAAAAGCCGCCCAGCATAAAGCCGGTCGCCCCGATGACATCGTCGGGGTAGAGGAGGGTCAGCGTGTCGATGCCGGCAGTCAGGATACTGCTCACCGCGACGCCGGCCAGAATCAAGGTCGTGCGGGAGAGGCCCGCCCGCACCGCGAGCAGATAGATGAACAGCGCGGTGCACAGCGCGCCGAAAAAAGCGGCGGCCGGAATCAGTGCCGCGGCCGACGGCGCCAGCGTCACGGCCAGCATCGCGGCAAAGCCCGCCCCGGCGTTGACCCCGATGACATTCGGACTCGCCATCACATTGTTGAGCACCGCCTGAATCAGGGTTCCCGCCAGCGCAAGCGCCCCGCCGGCCACGAGCCCCGCGACGGTGCGCGGCAGCCGCATATAGCGCAGGATACGATAGGCCACACTCTTTTCATCCCCGGTCCGCAGCGCATCGAGCATCTGTGAGGCGGAGATCGGCTGGCTGCCAAACCGCAGGCTGAGCAGCACCGCCAGCAGGGTCAAAAGGGCAAGACCCAGTAAAACCGCCGCGCGCCCCTTAGCCGATCTCGCCGGCAATGTCGGGATATAGAATCTTGGCAAGATACGCATAGCTCTCCCCCCAGCGCGCATTCGGCTTATAGTGGAACAACTCCTTGGGCAAAACCTCATACCGGCCATTCTGCACCGCCGAGAGGCCCGCCCAAGCGGGGTTCGACTCGAAATGCTCCTCGAGATACCCCAGCGCGGCCTCCTCGTCGCTGCCCATCGTGACCACCAAGATCACGTCGGGATCGGCGGCGACAATCTCCTCCATGCTCAGATCTTCCAGCAGGCTCTGGTACTGGTCGACCAGATTCGTCGCGCCAAGATCCGCGAGAATCGCGCCGGCCAGCTGATCGGCGCCCTTGGCCTTGACCCCGGTGGCAAACGCCCGCAGCAGCAGCACGGTGGGCTGTGGCTGTCCTTTTGCCGCCTCGCGCACCGCGTCGATCTGCCGGCCCACCGCCACGGCGTTCTGCTCATAGAGATCCTGCCGTCCGGTCATCCCGCAGAACTGTTCCATCATCGCACGGTAGTCCTCAAAGGTATCCACCCGGTAATAGGCGTGGGGGATCCCCGCATCGGTCAGGGCATCGTGCAGCTCCGCCTGCGCGGCAATGTCCGCCGACAGCATCACAAAATCCGGCTGTGCCGCGAGGATCTCCTCAAAACCCGGGTTCTTGACGCTGCCGACAATCGCGACGTGATCCCCCAGCACGAGGCCGCGCTCCTCCACCGCGTCGCTGGTCGCGCCGACCAGACTGCCGCCGGCGAGGGTCCATGCCTCGGCAAAGCTGCCGTAGAGCGAGACCACCCGCTGCCAGCTGTCAATCTCCACCTCATAGCCCAGCGCATCGGTAAACACGACCGGCTGTCCCGCCGCGGCCGCCGCGGAGCTGCTCTGCTGCGTCTCCTCCCCCGACAAACTGCCCGCGTCCCCCGCGCCGCAGCCGACCAGCATGACCGCCGCCAGCAGCAGCGTCAACAGGCGAATTGCCTTTTTTCTCATCTGTTCTCCTCCTAAATTGATTCCTTTTTAAAATTCCACGCCGCGCCGGGCCGCTACCCCCTTCTCGAAGGGGTGCCGGACCGCCCGCATCTCGGTGATATAATCCGCGGCGTTTTGCATCCACTCTGCCGGATCGCGGCCGGTCAGGACCACCTCGCACCCGGCGGGGCGGTTTTGCACCGCACCGCGCAGCAGCTCCTGATCCACCATCCCGAGCGAGCAGGCAGCACAGGCCTCGTCCAGAACCAAGAGGTCACAGGGCTCGGCCAGAGCCCGCCGCAGCAAGGCGTCCTGCTGCCGGCGGGTCTCCTCCTTCTCCTGCTGATCCATCTGAAAGACGAACTTCGATCCGCAGCCCCCGGAGAAGACGGCGGCGCCCAGCTTTTCCAGCGGCGCAAGCTCGCTGCTGTGCCCGTCCTTGAGAAACTGCACCACCGCGACCCGCATCCCGGCGCCCAGCGCGCGCAGCGCCAATCCCATCGCCGCAGTGGTCTTGCCCTTTCCATCCCCGCAATAGAGATGAACCATTCCTCTCTCCATTCGCTTCCTCCTTGGCACAAGATCTTCAAAACCAAAAAGCGCCCTTTCCGACTGTGCAGAAAGGGCCGCCCGCGCCGGGTGGACGGCCTTGCCGCGCGCACCCGCGCCAGTTCGGCTTTTAGTGTACACTACCCACTGCCCGGTGTCAAATGATTCTCCGACTATCTGCGGAGGGGACCGCCTTTGCATTTGGCGGTGCAGATCCCGCCTTCGCGGGCACCGGTGCGGACAGGCTCTGCGTTTCCTCCGCTTGTCGCCTCGGCAAAAAACAGCTAAAATAAACAAAATAAGGAAAGATCGGATGATGGCGCCCCCCCCGGATGGGCGGCTTTCTCTTTTTCTCCAAGGAGGCGATCGCAGCTATGCGGCTGCTGGTAGTAGAGGATGAACCGAAGATGAATGCGCTCTTGGTAAAGCAGCTGACCGACGCGCATTATACTGTTGACAGCTGTCTTGACGGCAGCGACGCGCTGGACTATCTCGCGGGGGCGGAATACGACGCGCTGGTGCTGGACATCATGCTGCCGGGAATCAGCGGTCTGGAGATCCTGCGCCGGATGCGAAGAGCGGGGGACACCACCCCCGTTCTGCTGCTCACCGCGAAGGACAGCGTCGAGGATCGGGTCGGCGGGCTGGACAGCGGTGCGGACGACTATCTGGTCAAGCCCTTTGCCCTCGATGAGCTGCTGGCCCGGCTGCGGGTGATGCTGCGCCGGCGTTCGGGGAGTGTGAGCGATCTGTTCCGGGTTGCAGATCTCGAGGTCGATTGCGCCAAGCACACCGTCAGCCGGGCGGGACAGCCGATCTCCCTGTCGAGCCGGGAGTTTGCCATTCTCGAATATCTGATCCGAAACGCGGGGGTCGTCCTCTCCCGGGAAAAGATCGGTCAGCATATCTGGAACTATGACTATGAGGGCGGTTCCAGTGTGGTGGATGTTTACATCCGCTATCTGCGCAAAAAGCTGGACGACGGTTTCGACAAAAAGCTGATTCACACGGTGCGGGGCGCAGGCTATGTGCTGCGGGAGGAAGAATGAAACGAATTTCCATCAAACTGCGGGTCACCCTTTGGTTCACCCTGCTGATGCTGGTCTTGGGCGGCCTGGCGCTGGGGCTGCTCTTTTACGGCGGCGCCCAATCCGGGCTTGCCGCCCGGCGGGAACTGCTCACCACAATGGTGGAGGACAGCGAAAAACAGATTGATCTCGACGGCACCGCACTGGAGATCGACCGCGATCTCGAGGCATTCCGGGACGGGGTCTACCTGTCGGTCTACGACTCCTCCGGCGTTCCTCTTTATGGGATGGTACCCCGTGCATTTGACAACTCCACCCCATTTGGAGACCGTCAGCTGCGCACCATCAAGGGAGAAGAGACCGATTGGTACCTCTACGATCAGCGGTTCGAGATCGAGGGCTGGGGGGAATATTGGGTGCGGGGCGTCTGCGAGGCTGCCGCTGTGGACAGCACCATCTCCCGCCTTTTGCAGATCGCGGCGATGGTTCTGCCCTTTTATCTGCTGCTCGCGGCGCTCAGCGGTTATCTGCTGACCAGCGGCGCGCTGCGGCCGGTGCGCCGGATCATCCGCACCGCGCAGCAGATCAGTGCGGGCAACGATCTCTCCCGCCGGATCAATCTGGGGCAGGGGAGGGATGAGATCTACACCCTTGCAGCCGAATTTGACCGGATGTTCTCCCGCCTTGAGGCCGCTTTTGAGAACGAAAAGCAGTTTACCTCCGACGCCTCCCATGAGCTGCGCACCCCGGTCGCGGTGATCCTCTCCCAATGCGAATATGCCTTGGCAAAGCCCGAGACAACGGGGCAGGCGCGGGAGGCTCTTGAGACGGTGCAGCAGCAGGCCCGCCGGATGGCGACCTTGATCGGTCAGCTGCTGACCCTGACCCGCGCCGACAGCGCACACCGCCGCCTGATGACCGAGACCGTCGACCTGAGCGGCCTCGCGCAGGCGGTGGCCGAGCAGACCGAGGAACTCGCCGCGAAAAAGCAGATCCGGGTCACCGCTGAGATCCAGCCCGGCTTGACCCTGCAGGGGGATGAGACCATGCTGCTGCGGATGCTGGTCAACCTGACCGAAAACGCGGTCCGATATGGGCGCACCGGCGGAAACCTCTCCCTCACGCTGCGCCGCGATGGAGATCAGATCGAGGGATGTGTCTCGGATGACGGGATCGGGATCCCGGCCGATCAGCAGCCGCTGGTCTGGAATCGCTTCTGGCAGGCAGATCCCTCCAAGGGCAGCGGCGGCGCGGGACTGGGGCTCTCGATGGTCAAGTGGATTGCCGAGGCGCACGGCGGATCCGTTCGGCTCGAAAGCACACCCGGTCAGGGTTCCTCCTTCTATTTCACCCTTCCGGTATCGGGTCCGGCATCAGATTAAAATCAGATTTAAAAATTTTTTAAAACTCCACTTTTTTAATCTCATTTTAATTTTACCGGGTTATACTACGGGTGAAAGTTAAAACAACACAAAAAAACGAAGGAGGATTTCCATGAAATACCAAGCGACCCTCACACTGGCCAGCCTTGCACTGGCAGTTTCCCTGTTGGCCGGCTGCGGCCCGACCTCTTCCCAGACTTCCGCTTCGGGCAGCGGATTGCTCGCCCCGGTGGCTGCGCCGGCAGACCACGTCTCAGCCGGAATCGCAGGCAATGCGACCAGCGGCAGCGAGTATCTGTCCGACGCCGAGGTCAAGCAGATCGCACTGAAGGACGCCGGTCTGGAAGAATCCGCGGTCACCTTCCTCAAGGTGCGGCTGGATTATGACAACGGACGCGCCGAATACGACGTCGAGTTTTACAGCGGGACCACCGAATACGACTATGAGATCGACGCAGTCAGCGGGCAGATCCTCTCGGTGGATCGGGACATTGAGAGCTATACCCCTGCTGCCGGTACTGCCTCTAACTCCGGCACCGCTGCATCCGGGGATATCGGGGAAGCTGCCGCCAAACAGGCTGCGCTGAGCCATGCCGGACTGAGCGAGTCGGATGTCACCTTTGTCAAGGTCGAGCGGGATTACGACGACGGCCGGCTCGTCTACGAGGTGGAGTTCTACCACGGGACCAATGAGTACGACTACGAGATCGCCGCAAGCGACGGCAGCATCCTCTCCTATGACTACGACGCCGAGTCCTATACCTCACCCAAGAGCAGCGGGGCCTCCGTCACCGCCGAGCAGGCAAAACAGCTCGCCTTCTCCCATGCCGGCGTCAACGAGGCGGACGTCCGCGCCCTTGAGATGGATACCGACCACGACGATGGGCGGACCGTCTACGAATTCGAGTGGAAGGTCGGGCGCACCGAATACTCCTGTGAGATCGACGCTTCCACCGGTGCCGTCGTCTCCTTCGAAAAAGAAGTGGACTGAACGCAGGTTTTCCACATCTTCACCCCTTTCAGCTAAAAAGATCGAATTATGAATAAATATCCCCCCGCAAATGAACCGAACCAGTAAAAACGGACAATAGACAAAACGCCCCCTGTGTAGGACAATAAACCTATACAGGGGGTGTTC
>CALXIJ010000025.1 GCA_944388335.1 uncultured Pygmaiobacter sp. | reverse complement strand
GAGGGTTTTGCAGACCCTTGCCTTACCACTTGGCTACAGCACCATATGGAGCGGCTTACGAGGCTCGAACTCGCTACCTCCACCTTGGCAAGGTGGCGCTCTACCAGATGAGCTAAAGCCGCATTTTGAAATGGCCCAGTTGAGAAGCCTTGTTTATTATACGAAACTTAAAGGGGTTTGTCAAGAAAAAATTTCCCTTTTTTTCTTGTTTTTTGATGGACGCAGCTAATACAGCGAAAAAAGTGATAAAAATGGGGGAGCCAGATCCAAACTGCAAAGAAAAAAGATTTTTTCAAAGGTTGCTCATCGTTTTGACGACAAAAGAAAAGTGATTTTCTTGTGCAATATGATGATAACTTAATAAAAAATACCTTATTTAAAAAGAAATATGTTGAAGAATCGTGTCAGATTAACCAAAAATAATAATTTCTCCAATTATTGCTTTACAACTTTATCAGAATGAAGTATAATTCTTTTCGTAGACAGAACGGGGAATTCCCCGAGAGAGAAAAGAGGAAATAAAGATGAAAAAGATTTTGTCTCTTGCTTTGGCTCTGGCTCTGGCAATGAGCCTTGTCGCCTGCGGCGGAAGCGACAGCAGCAGTGCGGCGGCGGATAGCAGCACGGGTTCTTCGTCGGGGGCGACCTCGTCGTCCTCCGCAAGTGGTTATTCGACCACCCTTGAGGATATCAAGGCCAAAGGGCAGCTGGTCATCGGTCTGGATGACACCTTTGCCCCGATGGGATTCAGAGATGAGAACGGTGATCTGGTCGGCTTTGACATTGACCTTGCGAAGGCCGTCTGCGAAGAGCTCGGCGTGGAAGCAGTCTTCCAGCCGATCAACTGGTCGGCAAAGGAGATGGAGCTCTCGACCGGCAAGGTGGATTGTCTGTGGAACGGCCTTTCCATCACCCCGGAGCGTCAGGAGACCATGAGCATGTCCAATGCTTATCTGAACAATAAGATCATCGTCATGACCAACAAGGGCGTCACCCTCGCTTCGAAAGAGGATCTGGCAAACTACAACGTCGGCGTGCAGGCCCAGTCCTCTGCGCTTGAGGTTGTCATGGCTGACGATGTCTACGACTCGATCAAGGATAAGATCACTGAGTATGACACCTATGATCAGGTCATCATGGATATGCAGGCGGGCCGTCTGGATGCGATGATCGTGGATGAGGTGCTCGGCCAGTATAAGAACACCCAGCTCGGCGGGATCTTCGATGTTGCGTCGTTTGACTTCGGTGACGATCTGTATGCCATCGGTTTCCGCAAGAGCGATACCGAGCTGACCCAAGCGGTCAATGACGCGCTTGCCTCCTGCATCGAAAGCGGCAAGTCCGCTGAGATCTCGGAGAAGTGGTTTGGCGCGGATATCGTCATCCACTGAAATGGCACTGGCGAGACACGCAAAAGTGTGATATAATATTTTGGGACAAACCGACATGGCGGCGGATGCGTTGCATCCGCCCGCTTTGTTGTCAGGAGTAAATGCAGCCGACGGCTGCCATGGAGGAAGTTAGATGGATCTATCCTATATCACCATGTTGATGCCCTCATTGATGCAGGGACTCGGACAGACGCTGCTGCTGTTTGCGCTGACCCTTTTGTTCTCGTTGCCGCTCGGGCTGGTGTTTACCTTGGGCAGTATCTCCAAGGTGCCTCCGCTGCGCTGGGTTTCACGGATCTATATCTGGATTTTCCGCGGCACCCCGTTGATGCTGCAGCTCTTTTTTATCTATTATGGACTTCCGTTTCTCGGCATTGCGTTTGACCGTATGACCTCGGCGGTGGTGACCTTTGTCCTCAATTATGCGGCGTATTTTGCCGAGATCTACCGGGCGGGGATCCAGTCGATCGACCGCGGGCAGCACGAGGCGGCCAAGACGCTGGGCTTTACGCCGTGGCAGACGATGCGGTTTATCATCCTGCCTCAGACGGTCAGCCGTGTGATCCCTCCGGTCTGCAACGAGACCATCACCTTGGTCAAGGACACTGCGCTTGTAACGGCGATTGGCGTGGGAGAGCTGCTGAAAGCGGCCGAGGGCGCGGTCAACCGGGATATGGATATCACCGCTTACGTGCTGGTCGCTCTGATCTACCTCGCACTCACCTTTGTGCTCACCGTTGTCTATGAACGTTTGGAGAAGCGGTTTAGCCGGCATCAGAAAAAGGAGGGGGAGTAATGGCGATTTTATCGGTTGAGAACCTGACCAAAAAATTTGGCGGGTTTGAAGCGCTGCGCGGCGTCTCCCTCAGTATGGAGCGGGGAGAGACGGTCGCAATTATCGGTTCTTCTGGCAGCGGAAAGTCCACCCTGCTGCGCTGCATCAACAATCTGGAACGCGTCTCCGGCGGTCGGATTGAGATCGACGGGGAACTGCTGGTGGACACGGTAAACGGGCAGGTGAAATATCCTCCTGAGCGGGAATTGCGCAGAATCTGCATGAAGACCGGAATGGTGTTCCAGCAGTTTAATCTCTTCCCACATCTGACCTGTCTTGAGAATATCACCATCGCGCCGATTAAAATTCTGGGACAAAACCGCGCAGATGCCATTGCAAATGCCGATCGACTGCTGCGGTTGGTCGGTTTGGAAAACAAGGCGGACAGCTATCCCGCAATGCTTTCCGGCGGACAGCAGCAGCGGGTGGCGATCGCCAGAGCGCTGGCGATTGATCCGCAGATCATGCTTTTTGATGAGCCGACCAGTGCGCTGGACCCTGAGTTGACGGCTGAGGTCATTTCGGTGATTGCGAAGCTCGCGGAGCAGGATATGACGATGCTGATTGTCACCCATGAGATGGAATTTGCACGCACGGTCGCCGACCGGGTGCTTTTCTTTGAGGATGGACAGATCATCGCGGGCGGTGCAGCCGCGGAGTTCTTCGCCAATCAGCAGAATGAGCGGATCAAGCGATTCCTAAACGGATTTCAAAAATAATTGGACGCGATCGGCAAATAAAATACAAAAACGGGCGACAATCGAGATTTGCCGCCCGTTTTTTGTCGTTTTATAGGACAAATTTATTGCGGTACAAACCGCTTTATCGTTGTTTTTGGGGTGGAAGAATGATATGATAAAATCATAGGGCAAACGAAATATGGGTTTAGAAACGGGCTTTGGCAGGGAGGAGAAAACAGATGCGGCTGAAGAGGGTGTGGATCTCCCCAGACGCGGGAAAAGGGGGCTGTCATCTGCTGCGGGTCTGGGGCGTTATTCTCGGAATTACCCTGTTGATGATGCTGCTGGTGGCTGGCGGGATGGCGCTGATCGATCTTTTCCAACTGCCGCGCGAAGCCGCTTCTCTTTTTTTGGTCGTCATCGTGACGGCTCTTGCGGTCTTTTTGGCGATCCGGGTGGGATGGAATTCGGTGCGGAATGCGACGATTTTCTTTCTCACTGAAGAGGACAGGCTTTTTGTTTTGGATGCCCGGTTTCTTTTTGCACAGAGGCGGGACATTTTGGGACAGGTCAAGGGGATGGCGGAAACAAAGCAGTTTTTACGGATACTTTCACAAAAGCCGTATCTCCCCGCGGGCGCAGACGAACTGATTGCCGTCAAAAAAATCAAGGAAAATCGCCGATATTACGCTGTGAACTGCCGTGTTCGCCATCCAAACCGCAGGGTGGCAGATCGATTTTATTATGTTGTAAAGGGATATGAGGACGAGCCGGAACTGCTCAGACAGCTGGAGCAAAGGCAGACAGATCTGGAACTCCCGGAATTGCAAGAGAGCCGGATGCCGCATTATATCCTGCTCAGCGCGGTGTGCTGTGTTGTTCTGATTTGTGTGTGTGTTTTCAGCCATCCTGCATTTGGCGTCTTGCCGCAGCTTGTCTATTTTCCCTGTCTTGCGGCGGTGACGGTCGCAGTTTTCTTTCTACTCTATTTTATCCTGCGCTATCGTCGAGGAGAATAGGGATAGAGCGATCGGAAGTCGAGAATAGAGGGGGAGAAAAGATGGATTACACGACAGCGGAACTGATTGAAGCAAAACGCCAGATCGATTCAACCCTGCACAAGCTGCGCCAGACGGTCAAGACGTTGGAACAAAAGCCGGAACCAACGCGGTATCGCTCTCAGCTGACGCTGGCACGGCGGAGGATCAAAGCCTTTTCAATAGCTGTTGCGCTTATTGAAGAGCATTTACCATGTGATGCCGCCGATGGATGAGATCGCAGTAGAAAAGGAAAAATGTGCAGGAAAGAGCAGGGAACAATGCCCGGCAGAGAAGATAAGCCCTTTATCTGTTGTTTTACAGCCGCAGGATGCGGCAAGAATAGGAGGAGAACTTTATGCGCAAGAATTTTGGATCAAAGCCCTGGACCTATCCGCAACCGGTGTTTATTCTCGCTGCTTATGATGAGACAGGCGCACCCAATGCGATGAATGCCGCGTGGGGAGGCATCAGCGAGGCGAATGAGCTGTCTCTTTGCATTAGCGCGGGGCACAAGACGACCGAGAATATTCTGGCGCGCAAGGCCTTTACCGTAAGCATGGCCACCCAAAAACAGATGATCGCCTGCGATTTTGTCGGGATTGTCTCCGGCAATGATGCAGCGGATAAAATGGAGAAAGCCAGATGGCATGTCACCCATTCGGAATTTGTGGATGCACCGCTGATCGATGAACTGCCGATGACGGTGGAGTGCCGTCTTGTCAGCTATGATCCGCGCAGCTGCCGTCTGGTCGGGGAGATCGTAAATGTCAGCGCAGATGAGTCGGTGCTGGATGCCGATGGAAGGATTGATCCGGATAAACTGCAGCCGATCATCTTTGACCCGATCCACAGCACCTATCGCAAACTAGGCGAGATTGTGGGATGGGCGTTCCATGATGGTGCGGCACTGAAATAATGAAAAACTCCCCGCGGGGTCCAGCTCTCTTTTGAAAAGGGAGCAGCATCCTCCGCGGGGAGTTTATTATCATAAAAAGGGGAGAGAGGCAAAGATCAAGAATCCTTTTTGCCCTTTGCAATCACTTTTTCATAAGGGGCGATCATTGCTTCGGTCATCTTGCCTTTTGCTTTTTTCTGAATGGAGGGGATGGCAAGCAGTGCACCGACCAGACGCATCTGCCAGATGCGTTTTTTCTGTTTTTGGGGGAAGTCGTAGATCCCGTGTTCTTTATAGAATTTATGATCCGCTTTCATAAGGCCCTGCATCATATAGATGAGGTCACGAAAAATCTTCATCCCGCCAACACCGTAGAAATTCGCCGGGCGAGAGAGCCCCTTCTCCATGGCGAAGGCGAGGTTATCGGCCAGTGAACGGATTTCGGCGACAGTATTCTCCTCATCGGTGGCAACACCGGCGAGATAGTTTCCTCCCACCTCAGCACGCCCCTCTACGATCATCCGCAGGTTGGGCTCATACCGATAATCCCCACTGATTAAATAGGCGATCGGGATGCCGTGGGTAACGGTGCGGTGACCGTTGCAAAACTGCCGGTCGTCAAAGCATTTGAAACTGGAATGGGTGTAGTGGTCCGAGATGGTAAACGCGTAGACAAAGCCATCGGCAGTCTGGATGGTGTCCCGCAAAAAGGAGTCAAAACCATCTTTGTAGACGCATTTTCCGGTGATGGCACAGCAAAAACAACCCAGACACCCACCGTCAAACGGAAACTGCCGGATGTTCACTACCCGGCTGGAACAGGGCAGTGCAGCGCGAAAATCGGCAATCATACCGGCGAGGTTCCGGTCGTCCTCACCACAGTTGGTGACGATGACGACATCTTTATTCAAACGCTTTTCTGCGTTTGT
>CALXIJ010000024.1 GCA_944388335.1 uncultured Pygmaiobacter sp. | reverse complement strand
TGCGGCGAGAGCCCACAGGCATCGAGGTATCCGGTGACATCCATAAACACCTCGTCGATCGAGTAAACAATCATGTCCTCCGGCGCGACATACTTCATATAGATCTCATAGATGTGGGCGCTGTACTCCATATAATGCGCCATGCGCGGCGGTGCGATGATAAAGTCAATGGCGAGGGCTGGATTTGCCCGCAGCGCGGAAGCAAAGTGTGAGGACCCGTCCAGCCGGTGTCCCGGCGCATCATGCCGCCGGCCCTCATTCGCCTCCCGGACGCGCTGCTTCACCTCAAACAGCCGCCCGCGCCCGGAGATGCCGTATCGCTTGAGAGAGGGGGTGACCGCAAGGCAGATGGTCTTGTCCGTCCGGCCCTCGTCCGCGACAACGAGGTTTGTGTCCAGAGGGTCCAGCCCCCTCTCCCGGCATTCGACCGAAGCATAAAAGCTCTTGAGGTCGATGGCGATATAGGTGCGCTGCTTCATGCTTCGGTTCCCCCTTTCTCACTTCTCGTCCTGTCTGACTGCTTTATGCCCCCAACAGGCTCTGATCAAAGGCGAACAGCGCTTCGTTGATCTCAAAGATATTGTAGTCTCCCCGCTCGATAAAGTACTCAATGATGATGTCAAACTTGTTCGAGCGGGAGAGGGCAAATCCCGCCTTCTGGAGCAGATCCCTCGTCTCCTCCAGCGGCAGCTCAAGGGCAATCGCAAAGGCAATCGCTGTGGGCTTGGACGGCTTATACAGCCGGTCGCTGCGGATCTTGGAGAAGAGCTTGCGGTCGATGTTCGCCTTCTTATAGCACTGTGCGTCGGTCATGCCCTTCTCGTCGATCTTGCGCAGCAGCATCTCGGAAAAGCTCTCGTCTATCTGGGAGAGCGCATCGTCAAGGCTCTTCGCCTTTGCCGCCGCGGACATTGCATACGATACCTGCGCCGGCGCTTCCTGCGAAAGCATCTTCATCCGACTCAGCTGTGCGGAATAGCTGTCGGTGTGCGCCTCCACATAATTATCGTCTATGTAGGCGGCGATGTCAGAAAACAGCTTCTCCCCGATCTGATACGCCTTGCGGTCAAAGATGACGATATAAACCAGCATATCGTTTTCCAGCAAAAAGTCGCTGATTGTGTCAATGGCGACCTTCAATGCCTGATCTTTGGGATAGCCGTAGATTCCCGACGAGATGAGCGGGAAGGCGACTGTCTCGCAGTGATGCTCCTTTGCCAGCGCAAGGGATCGGCGGTAACAGGACACGAGCTTCTCGCGCTCCCCGTGACCGCCGCCCCGCCACTGCGGGCCGACCGCGTGAATCACATACCGGCAGGGCAGATTGTATCCCTTTGTGATCTTTGCGTCCCCGGTCTCGCAGCCGCCGAGGGTCCTGCATTCGGCCAGCAGCTGGGGGCCCGCGGCGCGATGGATGCTTCCGTCCACCCCTCCCCCACCCAAAAGGGAACTGTTTGCCGCATTGACAATGGCATCCACCTTCATCTTTGTGATATCATTCCGCACGATCTGCAACGGCACGCTCACCCACCTCCTATATGGCATCCGTCATCTCAAAAAATCACTGCGCTGCTCGATACGCCGAAGATCGTATCCGGTCTGTGCCAGATGCGCGATCTTCAAGGCCACAAGATTGATGTCCGTCTTCATCACCCGGGCAATCTGCTCTGATGTATAGCCGTAGCCGTAGACATAATCCAGCAGCTCATCGGTGTCCAGCAGGATCTCCGCCGCAACAATATTGGCCTCGTATTCCGGCTTTGTCCTCATATCGTACAGCATAAATTCTCTCAGCGCACTCTCCTTTGCAAGACCGCGATGTAATTGATCGTGGCCCAGCTCATGCGCACAGACAATTCTCTGCATCTGATCGTCCAGATCCCCATTGAGGATAATAAAACGGTTGCGCTTGATCACCCGGTACATTCCTTTCAGGGACGCGAGGTCTTTGCAGAGGAGAACTTCCACACCGATCTGCCTTGCTATGCTGAACGGATCTCTCGTCCCGCACCGCCGCACAAGATTGCTGCCGATTTTCAAGAGGTCTTTCGTGTTCATCACCCCATCTCCATTCGTGTGCCCATTCCTGCACAGGGAATCCCGATCCGACAGTCTCATTCTTCCTTTTTTGCGCCGCGATACCGCTTCGGCGTGTATTTCTTGTTCTTTTCCTTTGCAATCCAATATGCCTCGTTCAGCGCGCGCATCGCCCCGTCGAGAGCGTCCTCGCTCAATGCGCCGCCGGCAAACAGTCCCGTCACCTCGCTGACCAGTTCGTCAATATCCCGCGCCGCTCCAGAGCCGCCTTTTTCCTGTGCCGCAACCACAAGCATCCCGCTCTGGCCGAGCAGTTCTTCCGGCGTGGTATTCAAAGCTTTGGCAATCCTCTCCACCGTTTCATACTTTGTCGGCCTGCGGGAGCCCATCTCGTAGTTCTGGATTGTCCTCGTACTTACCGACACCTTTTCTGCGAGCTGCGCCTGTGTGAGACTCGATTCCAGCCGCTTTGCTCTCAATCTGTCTTTGAAACACATAAGGCACCTCTTTTTTCAAAGCCGCATGAACACGAACAGAAATTTCGCAAGACAACTTGACATGAAATATCTGTTCGTTTTATACTCTGCTCAACACGAACATTTCTTTCGTTTTTATAATACAGCACGAACATACCGTGTGTCAACACAGAAAGGCGGTTTTGCCGCCGAAGGGGTAATCTTTCTCAGAAACGGGGGTTATTTATGCAGAACTTTGGTTGTAAGAAGACATATGTCACCGTGAACATGGATGTCGATGAAGAGGGACGTGTGTATCCGCGCTATATCCGCTGGAAAAACGGCGCAGTCTTTCAGATTGACCGCATTCTTTATCAATGCCGCGCGGTTTCTGAAAAGGTGAGCGGCGGCGGGATTCGGTATACTGTGCTCATCCGGGGAAAGGAATCCTTTCTCTTTCAGGAGGGCAGCAGATGGTTTGTCGAGGCCAAGACGAAGGCGATATGATGGGGCTGCATCGCGAGTGACACTTCGGAAAAGATCCCTCCCAATGAATCTGTTTTTGGGATCGTGCGCACGCTTTCGCCTGATGGCGGATCATTGAAAGAGCTGATTTTTCATCCCCACCTGCAAAAAAGCGGAGGGATCCAGACCGAACAAATCGATCGGATCCCTCCGCTTTTTGCGGCTATTTTTATGCTTTCAGATCTGATATTTTCCGCCTTGGCTTCTACAAAGCTGTTGTTTTGTCTGATACCGGCACTGCGGATTTTACCGGCAGCCATCTCTATTGTTAAGATTCGTTAGCGCGTTTTGACCATCCGAGCACCCGCCGCTTCATGCCGTTTATATCCAACACACCCAGTGCAAACCCCTTGCGGACCAGCTCATCCGGCACATATTCGTCATACTTTTCAAATACCGGCACCTCTTTGGGGTAGACCAGTTCCAGTGGATCGAAATCCTTGGCCGCCTCCTCCGCCGCAATCCGGTAAAACTCTTCTTCCCCGACCTTCATGGTGAACTGCAGATAGTACGGCCGGGAAGGGTTCATTCCCTTCAGGCCCAGCCGCTCTCCGCAGCGGATTTTCAAAAACCGTTCCAGCGCAAGAAAAGCATAACTGCCCAGCCACGGGAACAATGCCCACATATTGCCGCCTAGATGTACCAGCGGATGGTCCTCCATACCGGATTTCCGGAACGTCTCTCTGGCATCCTGCAGCCTGCACGACGCGTGCCGCAAGAGGTAAGGGTAGCTTTTTTGCTCTCGCAGAACGCCGTACATCCGCTCCAGTATGCGGGTGTGAATATCCCCCGCCACATCCCCGAAATAGGCGGGAATTCTCCCCTTGACCAGCGTACACCAGACCTCCCGCTTTTTGTGGTCTACCTCGTCCACCACCCAAACCCGTCCGGCGATGGCGATCTTATCTCCCACCGGCGGCGGCTCGACGATGGTGCCCAGCTCTTCCGGTCCGGAGCGCACGGCGTACTCGATGTTCTCCCGGAACACCGCGTAGAATTTATAATTGTTGACGATCCTCTCCCCGGCCAGACCGAGAATCAACCCGCCGTTTTCCGTCCGGCTGATGTGATCTAGTTCCAGCAGATGACGCAGCAAGAGCCGGTAGTCCTCCTGAGAAATCCGATGAAAGCAGGACAGCGGCAGCACCCGGGAGGCAAGCTCGCCGGGGGTCATCTCCCCGCAGGCGGCCAGCGTGCTCATCGTCTGGTGATAGAGCAGGCTGTAAGGCAGCCGCTCGGTGCGGGGCGGCTCCACAAATCGCTCTTCGATGTAGAGCTGCACCAGTGCAATCCCCTGAATGAGATACCAGGGGATCAGATCCGGCATCATGGCCCGGGGCTCCGGGTGGTCCTCCCGCATGACAAACCACATCTCGGAGGGGTCTCCCCGTCGGCCCGTCCGCCCCATCCGCTGGAGAAAGCCGGAAACGGTGAAAGGCGCATCAATCTGGAACGCCCGCTGCAGCCTGCCGATGTCGATGCCCAGCTCCAGAGTGGCGGTGGCGCACACCGACAAAAGAGACTGGTCATCCTTCATCTCTTCCTCGGCGCTCTCCCGGTAAGAGGCGGAGAGATTCCCGTGATGGATCAGGAAGCGGTCCGGCTCATGGTTTGCCTCACAGTACTGCCGAAGGCTCTGGCAGACCGCCTCGCACTCCTCCCGTGAATTGGTGAAAATCAAGCACTTTTTCCCTTTGGTATGCTCGAAAATATAGCCGATGCCCGGGTCGGCCGCCCTCGGCGCGGTGTCGGTGGGCGCCTCCGGGACAAGTGTTTCCGGCGGGTCCTGCATATCCTCATCCGCCTGCGGGGCGGTGTTGAAGAAATGCTCCATGGACAGCCGCCACACCTCGCGGCCGCCGTCGAACCGGGGGATGACGGTGGGCCGGCCGCTGCCCGCTGCCAGAAAACGCCCCGCCGCCTCCGGGTCTCCGATTGTCGCAGAGAGCCCCACCCGTCTTGGGCTGCAGCCCGCCGCTCTGCACATCCGCTCAATCAGGCAGAAGGTCTGCAGCCCGCGGTCTCCCCGCAGCAGAGAATGGACCTCATCGATCACAATGAAGCGCAGATCTCCGAACAGGGACGAGAGCTCCATCTGCTTGTTGATCATCAGGGATTCCAGAGATTCCGGCGTGATCTGGAGAATGCCGGCGGGTTTTCGCAGCAGCTTTCTCTTCTGGGACTGGGGCACATCGCCGTGCCAGCGGGTCACCGGGATCCCCGCCTCCTCGCACAGCTCGGTGAGTCGCCCGAACTGGTCGTTGATGAGGGCCTTGAGCGGGGCGATATACAGCACACCCACGCTGTGGGACGGCTCCTCATCCAGCAGGGTCAAAATCGGGAAAAAGGCCGCCTCCGTCTTGCCGGACGCCGTGGAAGCGGTCAGGAGTACATTGTCCCCTGTGCCGAAGATCGCCTCTCCGGCGGCGTTCTGTACCCCCCGCAAAGCCTGCCATCCGGATCGGTAGATGAAGTCCTGAATGAAAGGGGCATATCGGTCAAACACATTCATATGGTAAACTCCGCATAGTTCTGGTCCGTCTGATCGGAGACCGCCTCGGATTTGGCGCAGGTAAACGCATCCGAACGCAGCATCTTCTCCATCGTCATTGACGGGTTCTGATAGAGCAGGTCGAGCAGCTCGATGAAGTCCCGGATCACCTCGCGGGGGGTGATGTTCTGATCCGCCCCGATCCGGGAGTACTCCAATTTGATGAAGTCGGCGAGATCTTCTGTGCCGATTTTCCTCTCGTAACCGTAAAGGTTGGCGTGCATCTCGGCCAGCTTTTCGCACAGCACAAGCATCTCCTCCGGCGTCAGCGGTTCGAGATGGATGACCGGCGCCAGCAGATCCCGGGCCCCCGGACGGGAAAACTTGCCCTCAGCCAAGCGGGAGCGGAGGGCCTCATAGCTGTACAGCCCCCGCCGTTTGTCCTCCACGACCTGCGGCGTCGCGCCCATCACGATGCCGAGATATCGGGCCTTGCCCTGCAGGGTATCGTTGTACATGGCAAGCAGTTTCTCGTAGTTGTACTGCCGGGTGATGGCGTTCGGGATCTTATAGAGATTGACCAGCTCATCGATAAAGAGCATCATGCCCGCGTATCCCGCCATGCGGAAAAAGACGGCGAAGAGCTTCAGATAGTCGTACCAGTCGTCATCGCTGATGATGAGGTTGACGCCAAGGGCCTCCTTGGCCTCCCGTTTGGTGGCATATTCTCCCCGGAACCAGCGGACGACCCTTGCCTTCTGCTCATCATCGCCTTCCAGATAGGCGTGGTAGTAGAGCGAGAGGAGCCGGGCAAACTCAAACCCGTGAACCAGTTCGCTGACGGCGGCGGTGACAGCATAGATCTTCTGATCCACCGCTTTGGCCAGAGCGGGATCCCCGGGCTCCAGCCCGGTCTCCCCCACAGCCTGTGCCTGCACGCTGCTGATCCACCGATCCAGCACCAGCGTCAGGGCGCCGCCCTCCGGTTTTGTCTTGGTGGAAAGGTTGCTGATGAGCTCCCGGTAGGTGGCCAGTCCCTGTCCGCGGGTTCCCTGAAGCCGCCGCTCCGGAGAGAGATCCGCGTCGGCGACGATGAAGTTTTTATCCATGACATAGTTGCGGATGGCCTGAATCAGAAAGCTCTTGCCGGAACCGTACCGGCCCACAAGAAAGCGGAAGGACGCGCCGCCCTCGGAAATCATGTCCACGTCATGGAGCAGGGCCTCAATCTCATTTTTCCGCCCCACGGTGATATAGGGCAGACCGATTCTGGGAACCACCCCGCCCTTCAACGCGTTCAGAATGGTCTGCTCGATCCTCTTCGGAACTCTTTTCGGTTGTTCATTCATTCGCTTCTGCCTCCATACATTGCAGAATATCCTCCCGATAGTCCTCCACCAGCGTGATGGTATCGCCGTCACACTCCAAGACATTGTCGCCGATCTCATCAAAGAGGGCCTCGTTGATCGTGTCCGCCACCACGGACGGCATGAGGTGGGCGGATTTCAGCGCAGTCTCAACAGGATCTCCCCGGAGAAGAGAGAGAAGGATGCGGCTGTGCAGGGCATCCAGCCCCGCGAAGCTGCCGGCGCCGGCGGCTTTTGCTTTCTCCTCTGCCGGTGTGGCGGACGGGGACGGCAGCTGCCCCTCCGGGCTGCCTGCCGCGGTGTCGATCTCCTCCTCCGTCAGCAGGTTGTCCCTTGTGACACTCGCGTCCTTCCGGATCTGCTCCAAACTGGCGAGATTGATAAAAATCTTCGGCCGCGCCGCCTCCCGCTCCGCCTGCTGCTCCATCCGGACAGCCGCTTTTGCATAGGGCGTCGCCCACGCCTCCTCCGGCTTTTTTCGGAGATAATGGCCGGTTTTTAAGTATCTGCGCAGGACACGATCCGCCTCATGCAGCAGCCCTTTCAATTTTTCCTGATTGAAATACAGCTTGTCGTACCGGCTCTCCCGCCACACGCCGCCGCGGCAATGATACCTCCTGCACCCATTCAGGATATAGTCGGTGTCCGCATGGGGCTTTTTCTCCCAGTAGACGGCATTGGCCAGCGGGTGCCATGAAAAGGTATGCCGTTTTCCAAAACACGCGGAAAAGATCGACTCTCCGTTCTCTCTGGACTGCTCCCATGCACTGCGCCAGACCGCGGCAAACAGTCTTTTGCCGCGCGCATCATCCTTTTTGACCACAGGGGACTGCTCCAGCTTTTTCCCGCCCAAGGCGCACAGGGCGCCGAATACCGCCGCATCTTCAAAGGCATTTGGATCCTTCAAAATCCCCAGCGCGTTGTCCCTTTGCACCGCATCGGGCTCTCCATACTGCCGGGCCAGCGCCGGCGGCAGATCGTGGAGCACCGCATATTCCAACATCCAGCGGCGGAGGTTGCTGCGCATCCGCCCACTGCCGATCCCAGAGTCCAGAAAACCTGTCTCAAAGGCCCGCAGCTTTTCGAGGGCATCCTCCGGGCTCTCTGCCCCGATCCCGTTGAGCAGTTCATAGACATAGATATAGGCCAGAGAAGTGGTAATCGGGAAAAACTCGCCCTTTCTCACATGGGCGCGCCAGGAGAAATAACCCCGCAGCTGCCAGATGGTCAGATCATGATAGGTGGGAAAGTAATGCCGGTATGCCCCATCCCACGGCACA
>CALXIJ010000023.1 GCA_944388335.1 uncultured Pygmaiobacter sp. | reverse complement strand
GCCGCGAGAAGGTTTGTGGCGGATTTCTCCTTGAATTTATCCAGCGTCAACAGCTGTTCCATCGTGAGATAATACAGATCCGCGGCGTTGGCGACATACCCCTTTGATACCAGCTGTTCCAGAACCGCCGGCCCGCAGCCGTCGATCTCCATCGCCCCACGGGAGGCAAAATGGATCAGATTGCGCATCCGCTGTGCAGGACATTCGGGATTCAGACAGCGCAGCGCCGCCTCATCCGGCAGCCGGGAGACCGGCTGCCCACAGGAGGGACAGACCGTCGGCATCTCAAATGGCGGCGCGTCCTCCTTGTGAGCGGCGACGCCGAGCACCTCCGGGATGATGTCCCCCGCCTTGCGCACCCGAATGCGGTCCCCGATCCGGATCTCTCTCTCCCGGATAAAGTCCTCGTTGTGAAGCGAAGCGCGGGAGACGGTCGTGCCCGCCAAAAAGATCGGGTCAAAAACCGCTGTGGGGGTCAGTACTCCGGTGCGTCCCACCGAGACCTCGATTGCACGCAGTTTGGTCTCCTTGACCTCCGGCGGATATTTGAAAGCGATCGCCCAGCGAGGAAATTTGCTGGTACTCCCCAGCAGATTCCGCAGCCGAAAGTCGTCCACCTTTACAACGGCGCCGTCGATGCCGTAATTGACCTCGCCGCGGGTGCGGCCGATCCGGTCGATCTCCTCCCGGATCTCCTCCACCGTATGGACGGTTTTAAAGCGCGGAGAGACCGAAAAACCCAGCTTGTCCAGCCATGTCAGGCTCTCGGCATGACTGTGAAAGGTTTTTCCTTCACACTGCTGGATATTGAAGATAAAGATTGAAAGTCCGCGGGATGCGGTAATCTTGGGATCCTTTTGTCGCAGGGAACCCGCCGCAGCATTGCGCGGATTTTTGAATGGCTTGCCGCCCTCATCCTCCTGCAGCGCTGAAACCGCGGCAAAGGTATCCTTTGGCATATAGACTTCGCCCCGAACCTCGAGGTAGGCGGATGCGTCCTTTAGCTTTTTGGGGATTCCCTTTACCCGTTTGAGATTGGCAGTCACATCCTCACCGATGAGACCGTCTCCCCGGGTGGATCCGCGGACGAAAATCCCATCCCGGTATTCCAGACTGACCGAAAGGCCATCAATCTTGGACTCCACCACAAAGGCAGGGTGCTCCGCCTCCTCGCTGACCCTGCGGACAAAATCCTCTACCTCCTCAAAGGAAAAGACGTCCTGCAGACTCTCCATTTTTACGGCATGAGGCACCTTTTCAAAGGAAGAGGACGCCACCGCGTCGATCATCTGGGTGGGGGAATCCGGTACAATCAGCTGCGGGAACTCCTTTTCCAGTGCCTTGAGCTCTCTGGTCAGCTGGTCATACTCAAAGTCCTCCAGCACCGGTGCATCCTGATTATAATAGAGATCATCATTTTTTCTGATCTCAGCGCGCAGCTCCTCAACCCGGGCACGCGCCTGCTGTTCGTCCATGACATCACCGCCCTATCTGGTTTAGTATACCACAACTCTATTGATTCTGCCATATTTTCGGCGCCTTTTTTGTATAAAATTCAGCTGCTGCCGTCAGCAACCGCGTAAAATTCCGGAACTGCCCCGATAATCAGAGTATCCGCAATGCTGACCTGTGTGCTGACCTCGACACTGGTGGTATAACCGGGAATAATGGCGCTCATCTCAACGCTGAACTCCATCAGGATCTTGTGATGGGTTTGGTTGATTCCGGCAGACTCCAGCGTGCTGGTGATGTTGCTCTCGACAAAAGAAGCCGGAACCACCTGAAACCGAATTGCGGGCCCCCTGCCGGCAAAGATCTGCCAGCCCAAAAGCGTACCCAGCGGCACCTCGACCTCCTCCAGCTCCAGCGCTGCCAGATGCACACTGACTGCATCGGTCAGCTGTGCCTTGACCCGATTGATCGCCGCCGCGTCGGTCTCGAGCGAAGTCACCTTCCCCTCCTCGTCTCTGGTGATGGTGACCAGATCCTCATAGCTGATCTTCTCCTCCTCCAGTTCCTGCAAAACCGCTTCGTTGATGGCGAGAATGCTGCTGACCCTCGCCTGATACTGCGCCATTGTAATAATCACCGGACGCACCGCATGATCCAATTCGATCAGCAGAATCAGGATAACGGCCAAGAGGAAGACAGCCTTTGCCGCCCGACCAAAACGGACCTTTTTTCTCTTTTGCTGCCTGCGCATTTTCTCCCCTCCCCTTTTGCCGTCTCTTCCACTATATGCAGATCTGCAAAAAGAGGGTACTTTTATGCGGCAAATCGGCCTCAAACACACTTGAAATACCCTTTTTTATCTTTCCGGTTGCTGTACTGACCGATTATCTCGGGGATTGCTTGACAATAAACTGTATTACTCTTATAATACAGTTAGAAAGTGTATTATATCTCTAACACAGTTTGACTGGGAAAGGAGGCGCCCCTTGCTTCGATTTGAGGATCTGACCTTGGATAACCACAGACCGATTTATCTGCAAATTCTGCAGTTTGTCAAGAGAGGGATCGCCTTTGGCACCATCTGCCGCGGTGATGAGCTTCCCTCCCGCCGGACGCTCTCCGCGCTGCTTGGCGTCAACCCCAACACCGTTCAAAAAGCCTTTCACCTGCTGGAGGAGGAAGGGATCATCGAGTCCCGCGCCGGTGCAAAAAGTGTCATCTGTGCCGACGAGGCGGCAGCCGCCCGGCTGCGCACTGAACTGCGGGAGAATGATGCCCAGTTTGCGGTGCAGCTGCTGCGGGAGAGCGGACTTGACAAAGCAGAAGCTTTGGCCCTGATCGAGCGGTTTTGGGACCAATATTCGGAAAGGAGCAACGGATGAAAAAACATCTCTCGGTTCTCGCACTATCGGTGCGGATTGTGCTTTACAAGGTTCTGGCAATCTGCGCCCTCTCCGCAGTACTCCAAATTGGCCTTTGCATCTTTTCTCTGCCACGCGGGACAGCGCAAGACGGCCCTGCGATCTCGCTGGAGTCTTTGATTGGCCTTTCTTCTTTTGGCCGGATTGCCGGTGTGGCTTTTCTTGCGGTCTGTGCAGTGCTCTGTTTTTGCGGGTGCGACCGATCTTCCAGTCACAGCGGATACACCCTGCGCCGGTTGTCCGTCGGTGAGCGGACTACGGTGCTCTGGGCAGCTGCCGCCAATGCCGGAATGCTCATTTTGCTCTGGGCAAGCCAGCTTGCCGTCGCCCTTGTTATCAATCTGCTCTATCGGCAGACAGTACCCGCTTCCCAGCTCGGGGATCAGTCGCTCCTGATTGCCTTTTATCGCAGCGGATATCTCCACGCACTGCTGCCGCTGCGGGAGATCAGCCTTTTTGTGCGCAACCTTATCCTGCTAGCCGGGCTCTCGATCTGCTGCGCCATCTTTTCCTACCACCAGCGGCGGGGCAGATATCGTCTGGAACCGTTGATCCTCGCACTTTTCGCCCTCTTCTATTTTTCTCAGGAAGTCGGGAGCTTCGGTTCCGATCTCGTCTTAATCTTCGTGGCCCTTGCCATTGGCGGATTTGCGCTGTTCAGCTTAAGGGGAGGTGTGACGGATGAAGCGTCGTCTTGAAGCCCTCGTACCGGTAGGACTCGATCCTCATACCGAGCTGCGATGGTTTGCAATCGGCATGGGAGTAAGCGCTCTTTACAGCATCAAGTTTCTATTTTCATTTTTCTCGGTCCGCGGTGAGCTGCTCTACCAGCTGAAACACCTTCCCTTGCAGGACACACAGCTGCTTGAGATGCCGCACTTTTGGTTTTTTCTTGACCGCGCGTATTTGGGCTTTCTCCTGCTGGCACTCTGCATGCCGGCTGTTGCTCTCTTTCATTATCTCTATCATTATCAGGGCAGCAGAAGCATCTATCTGATGCGCCGGCTCCCCGACCGGTGGGAACTGCTGCGCCGCTGTATCGCGCTTCCGCTCTGTGGGGCGCTGGCTGCGCTTCTCACAGGCCTCCTCATTACCCTGCTATGGGCCGGGATTTATCTGCTTGCCACCCCGCGGGAACTGCTCTCCCCGCTTTGGTATCTATAACGGAAAGGACGGATTGCACATGCTAAAACTGGAATCGGTCAGCAAATCCTACCGCGGACAGATAGCGCTGCAGGATGTTTCTCTCTCGCTGCACAAAGGGGAGATCGTGGGGCTGTTTGGTGAAAACGGCGCGGGGAAAACCACCTTGATGAGCTGCATTTTGGGCTATCTCCCCTATACCGGAGAGATTACCCTTGACGGGGATCCTATCACCCGAAAGAATATTGCCCGGCTCTCCTTTGCGACGAGCGTCCACTCCTTTTTCCCCAGTCTGACCGCCGCAGCCCACCGGGAATTTTATGAGATGCATTTTCCAAAATTCCGCAAGAAGAGATTCGAGGGGCTGATGGATTTCTTCGATCTGCCGATGAACCGGGCTGCAAAGCAGCTTTCCACCGGCCAGCAGAACCAGCTGGAGGTCATTCTTGCGCTCTCTCAAGGTGCTGACTATATCCTGATGGATGAGCCCTTTGCCGGCAACGACATCTTTAACCGAGAGGATTTTTACAAGGTGCTGTCCGGCATTCTGGAACCGGAGGAGACGGTGGTCATCTCGACCCACCTGATCGAAGAGATCCAGAATTTCATCGGCCGGGCGCTGCTGCTGCGCCAAGGCCAGCTGATCGGCGACAAATCCATCGAAGAGTTGGAAGCTGAGGGCAAGGACCTCGTGCAGTTTGTCAAGGAGTCCTACCACTACCGGGCCGACCGGGTCAGCCGGGCGCTGGACGGCTTTGCCTCACCTGAGCGCCCTGATGCGCCGGAAAATTGAAACGGGGTGAAAATGATGAAAAAAAGTCTTCTTGTCTTTTCGCTTTTTCTCCTTTGCTCCATCCTGCTCTTCTCGGTCTCGGCAGGTGAAATCTCGCGCTCCGAGAATGCGGTTACCGTCACATCACAGACGCTGTATGGAGACCCCACAGCCGCCGAGGGGATCACGGTAACCGAGCGGACCAATCTCCGCTCTCACCTGCTCTGGGAAACCGAATTCGCCGCGAGCGATCCGGAAAACGCGAAAACAGATTTTTCTTTTCATGTCAATGCGCTTACGTTTCCGGATCAGACGCGTCCTATGATTCAGTTTATGTTCTTTCTCAACGGTGGTATCGGCAGCACGGGAGACATCCTCGCAGATGTTGACGAAACTTCCGGAATGGATCGCGGGTTTCCCATTCTCCCCGCCATCGAACTTGCGGATCAGACCGCTCCCGGTGAGACAAAGACCGCGCGCTTTGTTCTTGCAGATTATTATGAGGAAATCCCCTATAGTCTTGACTTTCTGTTCGGCGGAGACTACACGACGGTCTACGACGAGAATTTTGAGCAGCAGGTGCGGGATTACTTCCATTTTAAGACGCCGAAAGATCTTGTAATCGAGCTCGAACTGACCAAGGATGATGCCGGGCGAACGACCGATATCAACTATTCCTGCGAAGAGGAGAATGCGGGTCTTGACACCGTCTGTACCGCGTCAGGAGATGGATTTTACTTTGCCTTTTCCCTTGCCTCAGATCTGGATTTTAGCGAAGTGCCGGGCGGCTTTGGCATTTATTATCTGCCCGTTTCAAAGGAGGAGAGCGATGGCCGGACCATTCTTTCCCCGCTGGCGAGTCAGCTTGACACGATCTATCCGTTGGATCAGACGCGCTGTGAGGTATTGGATCTGCAATACCTCAGAGATCAAAATGCACTGGCCCTGTTTACTCTGGAACAGGAACACTGCTGGCTCAACCTGATCTCTCTGACAGACTACCATCTCATCCAGCGGCTGGAGGTTGCGGGGGAATATGAAGACGGGCTTTATTACCCGATACAGGCTGATGGGGATTACCTTCTTGTTTGCGGCAGTTATGACAGCTTCACGCTGCTCGGGAAGAGGTCGGATGGGGCCTATTTTAACGCGCTCACAGGAGGGCTGACCCTCCCGGATCCCACACAGGAAGATCAGATGATCTACCTCTACGGCTATGAAAGCGAGCTTGCCTATGACGGCGAACGGCTCGCAATCGCCACCTTCTCTTCTCAGTATGACCTGTCCAGTTTTTACCTTGCGGTCTATGACAAAAGCGGACTGGTCTATGCCGGAAGTTACCTCCACAGTCAGGATTCGCTCAATACCTCTGTCGACCACCGCAACCGCTGTCTCCCGGTGGAGCAGGATGCACTCACGCTCAATTTTTCGTGATTTTTTTGCGTCTTCCAATTATACGATAAATCTTTCTCTGCGCGGGGAATTGTACGCGCGCTCTTTCCCGCCGTTAATTTGTATACAAGAACAGGCCTCGGTGCGATAGCATCGGGGCCTGTTTTATGCTTGAATCAAAAAGCAGTTCTGCTGATAAGTGAGAACGAGTTCGACTATATATAAAAAACTTCATTTAGAGTAAAAATCAATCCACGGATGTAATTATATTGACAGTATCCTCATTGTTAAAATAATCCTCTTTGGAAATGAGCGCGAGGATGGACCGAGAGGAGGTTGTTTCAAACTTTGAACCATCCGGCGCGGATGCCGTAATGGTATACTCTTCCACTCCGCTTTGAATAAGAAAGAATCCCTGTGTTTGTGCCAAGATCAGATACGGTATCTCTTTGCCGTTTCTTTCATATTTATTTGAAAGTTCATTTACCGAGCCAGTGTTGCAGTTTACACAGAATTCTCTTGAAATTTGCTCACTCTTGTTTTCATCAGATTCAGAAGTCTGAATGATGAGATAGCCATCCCAAATTTCACTAAGATAGGAAGATGATAAAACCGGAAAGGGAAATTCATCGCAGACAATCTTTTCTTCTTTTGTCTGCAGATTGGTTTCAACCAGCAACGGGGTATCTCCGTAGACAAGCGCATACATTTTGTCCCGACAGGTTAAAACGGATTTTTCAGAACTGTCCCATTGTTCCAAAACAGAAAGCCGCTTGGAATCTATGTCGTACAAGCTGAGTGTATTTGTGTTAACTCGACCGTCTAACTTATAAAGTTCCGTCAAAGGAACCATCTCGGCAAAATCAATATCTTTTAAAAGTAATTGACTTCCCCATCCGCCCAAAAGGAAATATTGCTTATCCAGTTCTTCCAGCGTTTCAACAGAACCGTCGCTGAGAGAAATTCGAAGCAATTCATAGGATGCGCTTGTTGCAGATTCAACCCGTTCCCGGATGACATAAAAATACGTCCCGTCGCAAACAATATTTCCCGTCATCTCCTTGTTTGCCTCAAACCGGACCAATACCTTTCGATTTTCGCCGTTGAGATCCATCTGCTCGATTCTCTGATATTGGTCTTCTACCGAAAGAGAAGGATTTTCTGTTGAGTTATATATTATATACAGTTTCCCTCCGGCGGCGAAGGGGACGAATGACCGGGAAACCCAAGCAGTGCAGGTGTCATCATTGTGCAGACACTCAGGACGATTACACAGGGGGATGCGCTGCTTTGTGGCATAGTCTGTATACAGGATAAGGTTCCCTTTCCCGGAAAGTGTTCCGGGTTCGTAGTATCCATCCTCTGTTCCGGAGGCTCCCGATCTGGATTGCAGGTTAACGAATTCCATCAGTTTCCTCGGCTGATCAGATCTTGTGTTAGGGTAGGAGTCTGCAACAGAGGATGTTTCCCCCGCACAACTGTAAAATGCTACGATAAGCACCCCTACCGCGAAAAAAAGCGCAGAAAGTTTGAGAAAACGATTCATTTTTGGCCTCCTTCAAATCAGACACATACGCCTCTTCAAGGAATCAAGGTGGAATTGTATGATTTTATCTCTCCTATTTATAATAAACAGAATTTCGGACAGGAAGCAACAATCGCGAATCCAAAAAATTTCCGTTTGGGCTTAGTTGCATGGCAAGGGCATAAAAATCCCCCAAGGAGCCGCCATAGATCAGCAATCCAGTCATCTGACCCATTCAAGCTCCTTGAGGGGAATTATCCATCTTTACTTTTTTCGTCTAGAAAATTAATTTATGATGACGCATCAAAAAATAGGCGTATTTTCCTTTGTGCGCGCAGCCTCAGACCCGCTCGTGGAAGGTGCGGCGGATCACCTCCAGCTGCTGCTCCTTTGTCAGCCGATGGAAGTTGACCGCATAACCCGAGACCCGGATCGTGAGGGTGGGATACTGCTCGGGGTGCTCCATCGCGTCGATTAGGACCTGACGGTTCATGACATTGACATTGAGATGGTGCGCGCCCTGCGCAAAATAGCCGTCAAGAATTGTGACCAGATTGCCCACCCGCTCATTTTTCGACTGGCCCAGTGCATCAGGAATAATCGAGAAGGTGTTCGAAACCCCATCCTGACAGACTCCGCGATAAGGAATTTTCGCCACCGAGTTCAGACTTGCCAGCGCGCCGTTTTCGTCCCGCCCATGCATCGGATTTGCT
>CALXIJ010000022.1 GCA_944388335.1 uncultured Pygmaiobacter sp. | reverse complement strand
CGAAAACGGCTTTCTAATTGTCCACGCAGACCAAGAGAGGAAGTGAGGAAATATGGCAGTTTTCAGAGTGGAGCGAAATACGGGATATACCGTTATGAGCAACCACCACTTGCGCAACAAGGAATACACATTCAACGCCTTTTGCAAGGTTGTCATTCGTCACGCCGCTATAGATATAATTTTGAAGCTGAGCCGGAGGTGGGAACGGGAGGTTTTCCTTGACTATCTGATGAATGAGAAGTTTGTCCAGCTTGCCGAGCCGGAGCAGCTTGAAGAATATCTTTTTACCGTCTGCGGCCAGACCGCCGTTTTGTACCATGCGGAACTTGCCGCCGTCCTTGCCCTCTTGCCGGAACAACCGCAGGAGGAAATTTTCCGTTACTATTTCCTGCGCCGGCCGCAGCGCGCGATCGGCGTACATATCGGCCGGACACGCAGCACAGCGGGACGGCATATCCAGCTTGCCTTAAAACAGCTACGGCGGCTCATGGAGGGCAAAGACCATGAGTAGACTTCTCCCATATGAAACAATCGTCAAGGCCCATGAGGGCGACCCGGATGCAATCGACACCGTTCTTTCCCGCTACGCCGGATATATCCGCTACTGTTCCAAAGTACACGGCCAGATCAACGTCGAGGTTGAAGAATATGTGAAGCAGAAGCTAATTGTCGCGCTGTTCAAGTTTTGCTTTGACCGGTAAGCCCCAAAACTGAATACCTACTGTCATTCAACAAGTTTACAAGTTATCCTATTCCCATAAGTGAACGGCCATAGTATAATAAAATTAGTGAAAAAGCGGAATTTAGAGAGTGTGTTGATATGAAAATTAGGGAAATCAAGGAGAATAAAAAACAATTTCTTTCGTTGCTGCTGTTAGCAGATGAGCAGGAGGATATGATAGACAGGTATCTTGATAAAGGGACAATGTATGTTTTGGACGATGATGGAGTTAAGTGCGAATGTGTGGTAACAGACGAGGGAAACGGTATTCTTGAAATCAAAAATATTGCAACTGAACCAGAATATCAGGGGAAGGGTTACGCTAAAGTACTAATTGACTTCGTTGCTACGACATACAGAGGGAAGTATTTTATATTGCAGGTTGGCACAGGGGATAGTCTACTGACAATTCCTTTTTATGAGAAGTGTGGATTTATTTATTCACATAACATTAAAAACTTCTTCACGGATAATTATGACCATCCAATATATGAAGCAGGTACCCAACTGGTAGATATGATTTATTTGCGGAAAAAAATATAAAGGGATTTTTATTTGTTTGTCTATCATCAGGAGAATCTGATTTGAACTCTCAAAACTGAATATCAGCCGCCACCGTAGGGCCAGCGAAAGCAGTAAGTCTGAAAAAGATTTGCTGCTTTTTTTGTTGTCCCGGTTCCGTTCCCGGCCATTTTGCCCTGTTCAGATTGTAGTAGTAAGTGAGAGGGACCCGATATTGCAATCCCTCGCCGAGGAGGGGATCCGGCTGTATTTTCTCGGCTTTCTCCTCGCCGGCTGCAACCAGATGACCGCCACCTTCCTCAGCACCGGCGGGCAGACGGGGACCGCGTTCCGCCTCTCCTTTTTCCGGGGCTGCGCCGGCATCACCGCAGCCGCCTTTCTGCTCTCCCATCTGCTCGGCACCGGCGGGGTCTGGCTCTCCTTCGCCGCGGCCGAGGGGATCGCATCCATCCTCTGGCTGCCCGCTGCACTGCGGCGGCGGAAAAAAGAGGACGCCCCGCTTTGTCCCGCACCCGAAAGCGTGGTATAATACCAAAAGCAGCGCCTTTCCCCGCCCCCTTTGCCCGATCCTGAGGGAAACGCGCGGCCGGATTTTAAAAACAGCGTTTTCGGCCGTGTTTTGCAGCCGTCAACTGTAATCCTATCTCATAAAAAGAGAGGTGTCCTCCTATGAAAGCGAGAGTACAGACCGGTGCAGTGCTGCTGTGCTGCTTTGAGAATCCCGACGAACAGGATGTGCTGCGCCGCTTTTTCACCCAGCGGCGGATCGCGGTCTACACCGCGGGCAGCGAGGATCTCGGCCGGGCGGTCGGCCCGCTGCTCGGGCAGCCCGGCGGCGCAGCACAGCCGCAGGACGCCGCAGCGGCTGTGCCGCCCGAACCGGCGCTGGTCTTCAGTGCGCTGTCCGACCGCTCACTGGAGCAGGTGCTCACCGCCCTGCGGGAACAGCAGCTCGCCGCAGGCTGCCTCAAAGCGGTGCTCACCCCCCACAACCGCGGCTGGGCGCTGGGCGCGCTGCTGGAGGAGCTGCGGCGTGAGCGCGGCGCCATCGCACCCAAAGCGGAGGCTGAGGAGGGCGGCGCCGGCGCATAAAACCCGCCGCGGGTATCCCGCAAAAAGCGGGGAACCCTAATCGGGCAGGCACCCGCCGCCCAAAGAGCAAAGGAGCGACAAGGATGATCCACACCGTTATCTGGGATTGGAACGGCACCCTGCTCGACGATCTCGAAGTCTCGTTTTCCGCCATCAACCGGGTGCTCACCTCGAACGGCTACCCGCCGATCCGGGATCTTCCTGCCTACCGGGAGGTGTTCTGCTTTCCGGTGATCGAGTACTACCGCCGGGTGGGCTTTGATTTTGCCCGCACCCCCTTTGAGATGCTGGCTCAGCAGTTTATGGACTGCTACCACCCCGCTGCCGCCCGCTGTGCCCTCGCCCCCGACGCGCTGGACACCCTGCGGGCGGTGCGGGAGCTCGGGGTGCGCCAGATCCTGCTGTCGGCCTCGCTGCAGTCCCATCTCGAGATGCAGGTCGCCCGCTACCCCATCCGGGAATACTTTGACCGGCTGCTCGGCATCGGGGACATCTACGCCGCCAGCAAGGCCAAGCTCGCCGCCGACTTCGTCGGGGCGAGCGGTCTTCCCGCAGAGGGATTTCTCTTTGTCGGGGATACCCTGCACGATCTCGAGGTCGCCCGCGGCTGCGGTGCGCAGTGTCTGCTCTACTGCGGCGGGCATCAGTCGCGCGGGGTGCTCGGGCAGGGCGGCGTGCCGGTGATCGAGCGGCTGTCCCAGCTGCCCGCCTTCCTGCGGTCTGCGGCGGGGCCTGACACACAAAGATAAGGAGAGGTATTTGCTATGAAACCCATGCTGTTTTTCGGCGGCCCGATCCTGACGATGGACGGGCCCGAGCGGCCGCAGGCCGTTCTGATCAAGGAGGGGCGGATCGCTCAGGTCGGCACCCTTCGCGACTGCGCGGCGCACGCGGAGGATGCGGTATCCTTCGACCTGCAGGGCCGGGCGCTGCTGCCCGCCTTTCTCGACCCGCACAGCCATCTCACCGCCCTCGCGAACACCCTGCGTCTGGCCGCACTGGAGGGGGCAAAGAGCTTTGACGAGATCGCCGAGCGGCTGACCAACTTTATCCGGGCGAACCCCGACACCCCCGGCGGCTGGGTCAACGGCTTCGGCTACGACCACAACCAGCTGCGGGAGGGGCGCCATCCCACCCGCGAGCTGCTGGACGCGGTCTGCGCCGACCGGCCGGTACTGATCGCCCACGCCAGCGGGCACATGGGAGCCGCGAACTCCGCCGCGCTGCGGGCACTGGGCATCGACGAGAATACCCCCGACCCCGAGGGCGGCCGGATCGGGCGGGAGGCGGACGGGCGCACCCCGAGCGGCTACCTCGAGGAGACCGCCTTCACCTCTGCGAGCGCCAAGATCCCCCAGCCCTCCGCCGAGCAGCGGCTCGCGCTGCTCGAAAAGGCACAGCAGATCTATTTTGCAAACGGGATCACGACGATTCAGGACGGTCTGACCCGCCAGCGGGAGTGGGAGCTGCTGCGGATGGCCTCCGAGCGCGGCGTGCTGCGCGCGGATGTCGTCTCCTACCTCGACCTGCAGCAGTGCCGCGCGCTGGCCCGGGAATTTGCGGACTACCGCAGCTACCGCGGCCGGCTGCGGATCGGCGGATACAAGATCTTTCTCGACGGCTCCCCGCAGGGGCGCACCGCATGGATCTCCCAGCCCTATCTCGGCGAGCCGGCGGGAGAGCGCGGCTACCCCATCCACACCGACGCCGCGGTGGAGCAGTTCATGACCGAGGCGCTGGAGGACCACACCCAGATCCTCGTCCACTGCAACGGGGACGAGGCGGCGCGGCAGATGCTGGACGGGTACGCCGCCGCGCTGAAAAAGACCGGTCTGCCCGGCGTGCGGCCGGTGATGATCCACGCCCAGCTGCTGCGGCCCGACCAACTGCCCCGGCTGCGGGAGCTCGGGGTCATCGCCTCCTTCTTTGTCGCCCACACCTGGCACTGGGGGGATACCCATCTGCGCAACCTCGGCCCCGAGCGGGCGGGCAGGATCAGCCCGGTGGGCAGCGCGCTGCGGCAGGGGGTTTGCTACACCTTCCATCAGGACAGCCCGGTGCTGCCGCCGGACATGATCGACACCCTGTTCTGCGCGGTGAACCGGGTCACCCGCGCGGGGGTCCGCCTCGCCGCCGAGGAGCGGCTGAGCGTCCCCGACGCGCTGGCCGGCATGACCCGCAACGCGGCGTTCCAGTACGGTGAGGAGGAGCAGAAGGGCCGCATCCGGCCCGGCATGCGCGCCGATCTGGTCCTGCTGTCGGAGGACCCGCAGGCGGTGCCGGCGGCCGAGCTGCGCCGGCTGCGGGTCTTGCGCACCTTCCGGGAGGGCGAGACCCTCTGGCAGGCCGAGGAAAACGCATGACCGGCCGACGCGCCGGCGGAAAGGAGCCAACATGCACAGAGAACAGCCGCAGATGACCCTGCCCGCCCAGCTGCCGAAGGCGCTGCTGGACTGGTACGACGCGGGAGCGCGGGTCCTGCCCTGGCGCAGCGATCCGCAGCCCTACCACGTCTGGCTGTCCGAAATCATGCTGCAGCAGACCCGGGTCGAGGCGGCGACCCCGTATTTTGAGCGGTTTCTGCGGGAGCTGCCGACCATTGCGGACCTCGCCGCCGCGCCGGAGGAACAGCTGCTCAAGCTCTGGGAGGGGCTGGGCTACTACAATCGGGTGCGCAACCTGCAGAAGGCCGCCCGGGTGGTGGTCGATCAGTACGGCGGGCAGCTGCCGGCGAGCTTTGACGCGCTGCTCTCTCTGCCCGGCATCGGGCGGTATTCGGCCGGGGCAATTGCGAGCATCGCCTTCGGGATCCCGGTGCCGGCGGTGGCCGGCAACGTGCGGCGGGTCATCAGCCGAGTGATCGAGAGCGACGAGCCGATCTCCCGGGAGGAGACCCGGCGCAGGATGGCCGCCGCGCTGTCCGCCCTTCTGCCCAAGGAGCGGCCGGGGGACTTCAATCAGGCGCTGATGGAGCTGGGGGCGATGGTCTGCCTGCCCAACGGAGCGCCCCGGTGCGAGCGCTGCCCGCTGAACGGCTTCTGCCTTGCGCATCTGCACGGCAGCGTCGACCGCTTTCCCTGCAAGGAGGCGAAGAAGGAGCGCCGGAGGGAACAGCGGACGATCTTTGTGCTGCTGCAGGACGGCCGGGTGGGCATCCGCCGCCGGCCGGCGCGGGGACTGCTGCGCGGCCTGTGGGAGCTGCCGGGCGAGGAGGGGTTTCTCGACGAGGCGCAGGCGCAAAACTGGCTCGCCGCGCAGGGGTTCTCCCCCACCGGTCCGCTGCGCCCGCTCGGGCCGGCAAAACATATCTTCACCCATCTGGAGTGGCAGATGCAGGGATGGGTGGTCCCGGTCACAGGCGCGGGGGCGCTCTGCTTTGTCACCCCCGAGCAGCTGGCCGAAGAATACTGCCTGCCCAGCGCGTTCCGCGCCTATGCCGATAGGATTCCAAATCTGATACGAGGTGTTTTTGATGTCTGAGATACGAGGCTATCTGCCGCAGGACCGGGAAAAGGCGGCCGCCGTCTTTCTGGTCGGGATGATCCGCAACCACCCCTTTTTGCCGCAGGAGCTCTGGCTGGAGCGGTACCGGCGGCTCTACCGCACCCAGCTGTCGGAGGACAGCACGCTGCTTGCCGAGGCGGACGGCGAGATCGAGGGGATGCTCTGCCTTGGCAACGCGGGCGAGATCACAGCGCTGGCCGTCGGGCCGAGCTGCCGGCACAAGGGACACGCCGGCGCTCTGCTGGCCGCCGCAAAGGCGCGCTTTTGTCCGCTGAAAGCGCGGGTCTACACTGAAAATGAGGAGGGCGTCGCCTTTCTGAAGGGCGCCGGCTTCTCGGTCGAGGGGGAGAGTGTCGATCCCGACAGCGGTCATCTGATGCTGGAGATGGTCTGGCGGGCGGGCGGCGAATAAGCGGCGGGCAGATGCAGCGTGTGCAAGACCGCCGCTTTGCGCAAGATCTTTGCAGAGGGCTTTTGCCCTCTCTTTTTTTGTCCTCTTCCCGAGTTTCCCCTCCCTTGAGAGCAGACAGTTCTCTCCAAATTGAAGCAGAATGGCTTTCGTTTTTTGCGCTTTTGCACATTGCAGAGCAGAGGGCAAAGTTGTATGATAAAATCAACTTGTTTGATTGGGCGTTTTCCTTGCCGGGAAACTGCCGCTGTGGGGGGTGCGCATCGGTCTGATGCGTCTTTTTTTCGTTTTTCTGTCCGCCTATCGGGCGCTGGGCAAAAAGCGGATCTGTGTTGCTGGAGGTAGTTTATGAATATTGTGATCGTCGGCATCGGGAAGGTCGGCAGCACCGTGACCGAATATCTCGCACAGGACGGCCATGACATCGTGGTGGTGGACAAGAGGCCGCAGGTGGTCGAGCACGCCATCACCACCTATGACGTCATGGGCATCTGCGGAAACGGCGCCGCGCCGGAGGTGCTCAAGGAGGCGGACGTCGCCCATGCGGACCTCGTCATCGCACTGACCAGCTCGGATGAGTTCAACATCCTGTGCTGCATCATCTCGAAAAAGAACGGCGCGCGCCACGCCATCGCCCGTGTGCGCAACCCGGATTACTTCCATCAGATGGCTTTCCTGCGCAAGGAGCTGGGGCTGTCGATGGCGATCAACCCCGAATTTGAGGCCGCCAACGCGATCAGCCGGATGCTGCGCTTTCCCAGCGCGACCAAGCTGGAGCTCTTCGCCAAGGGGCGGATGGAGATGGCGGAGATTACCCTGCCCCCCGACACCCCGCTGGCCGGGGTCCCGCTGCACCAACTGCCCGGCCGGTTCAAAACGCAGGTTCTGGTCTGCGCGGTGCGCCGCGGGGAGGAGGTCTTTATCCCGGACGGCAACTTCGTGTTGCAGGGCGGGGATCACATCAATGTCTCCGCCGCGCATGAGGATCTGAGCTCCTTCTTCAAGCAGCTGGGCGTCTACCGGGAGGGGGTGCGGTCGGTCTTTCTCGTCGGCGGCGGGAAGATCGGGTTCTATCTCGCCTCCCAGCTGCTCAAGATGGGCATCCGGGTCAAGATTGTCGAAC
>CALXIJ010000021.1 GCA_944388335.1 uncultured Pygmaiobacter sp. | reverse complement strand
ACCTCGGTCATCTCGACCATAAAGGTGGATTTCCCCGCCGCGAGATCATCCGAAGCGCCGACCCGGGCGAAGATGCTGTCCACGATGCCGACCTGTGCTTCTTTTGCGGGGACCAAGCAGCCAATCTGCGCCATCAGGCAGATCAGCGCATTCTGCGGCATATAGGTGCTCTTGCCGGCCATATTGGGACCGGTGATGATGATCATTCGGTTCTCGTCGCAGTCGAGCGTCGTGTCGTTGGGGACGAAGAGCCCCTGCCCCATCTGCTCCACCACAGGATGGCGTCCCTCGCGGATGATGAGTTCATCGCCCAAATCCACCGCCGGGCGGACATAGTTGTTGCGCACTGCGGCTTCGGCAAAGCTTGCAAGGACATCCAGCTTGGAGAGGTTGATTGCCGTCGTCTGAATCCGGGTGAGTTCCTGCGAGAGTTTGGAGAGAATTCCGTCAAAGAGTTCCCGTTCCAGCACGACCAGCCGCTCGCTTGCACCGAGGATCTTGTTTTCCAGCTGCTTGAGCTCATCGGTGATGTATCGCTCCGCATTTGCAAGGGTCTGTTTGCGGATAAAGTTCTCCGGGATCGGGGTGGTAACCGAGCGGGATACCTCTATGTAATAGCCGAATACCCGGTTGTAGCCGATCTTCAGCTTCTGGATCCCGGTCTCCTCCCGCAGTTTTGCCTCAAGGTCGGTCAGATATCCCTTGCCGCCATGCATGATCTCGCGCAGCTCGTCCACCTCCGGATTATACCCGGTGCGGATCACACCGCCCTCCTTCAGGGTTGAGGGCGCTTCCTCGTTGATCGCCTTTTCGATCAATTCGCGAACATCCTGAAGCGGATCAATCCCACTCCGGATGCCCTGCAGCATATTCGACTCACAGTTCTCCAGCAGTTCGATCAGCTCCGGCAAGCGGCTGCAGGTCGCCGCCATTGAGAGCAGCTCCCGCGGGGTGGCCGAACCGTAGATCACGCGGGTCATCAGCCGCTCGAGGTCAAAGACCCGACCGAGCTGTTCCCGCAGATCCGAGCGCAGGACATTCTTTTTGGCGAGCTCCTCCACCCCGTCCAGACGCTCATTGATGGCGCCCGGATCGAGAAGCGGCTGCTCGATCCAACTGCGAATCAGACGTTTGCCCATCGCAGTCTCAGTTTTATCCAGCACCCAGAGCAGGGTGCCCTTTTTCTCCCGCCCCCGCATCGTCTCGGTCAGTTCCAGATTTGCTCTTGTAATCGGCGAGAGCTGCATGTACTGGCTGCCGGAAGAGAGATCGACGGTCTTGAGCCGCTCAATCCCCTTTTTCTGGGTCTGGCCGAGATAGGCAAGCAGCGAGGCAATGCTGTAAAAGATCACACCCTCCCTGCGGATGCCGAGAAGGGTTTCAAAATCGCCGAACTGCCCCCGCATCCGCTCAAACGAGGATTTTGGCTCGTAATCCGCGTCATCCAGCAGTTCGACCGAGCAGGCCATATGGTTCTTGATGTACTCGGTAATTGATTTGTGTTTTAAGATTTCACTGTTGAAGAGCAGCTCGCTGGGAGAGAAACGGCACAATTCCCCGATGATTCCGGCGTCGAGATCCCCTTCTTCCAGCTGAGTGGCATGGCAGGTGCCGGTGGAGATATCGGCAAAGCAGACCCCGGCCTGCTGTCCGCGCAGAAAAACCGAACCGATATAGTTGTTCCGCGCATCATCGAGCATGCTGCTCTCAATGACCGTGCCGGGGGTGATGACCCGGATGATATCCCGCTTGACCAGCCCTTTTGCCTTAGCCGGATCTTCCATCTGCTCGCAGATAGCAACCTTATAGCCCTTGGCAATCAGCCTTGCGATATAGCCCTCACAGGAATGATACGGCACCCCACACATCGGCGCGCGCTCCTCCTGACCACAGTCCCTGCCGGTCAGGGTCAGCTCCAGTTCTTTGGAGGCGAGCAGAGCGTCATCGTAGAACATCTCGTAAAAATCGCCCAGCCGGAAAAAGAGAATCGTGTCTTTATACTGCTCTTTGATCTCAAAATATTGCCGCATCATCGGCGAAAGCTCTGCCAAACCGCGCACCACCCTAACAAGCATTTGGGCTTTACACCCTAAAAAACCATTTTTTTAAAAGCGCCGCGGGATTTCGCATAAAAGTCCCGCGGCAGCCATTTTTATTTTTTCTCAGTGGCAGCCACTGCAGCCGGCACAGTCTCCACCGCAGGAGGAGGGCTCCTCAACGGTCATCGGGTCGCCGCCGTTGACAGCGGTCACAAGGATTGCATTGATATACTGCATCAGCTGGTCAACCTCATTCTTCGCCTCGTTATAGGCCACCATGCTCTCATTGCTCATGATGTCGCCGTAGATCTTGCGGACCTTATCATTGAGTTCCGCGATCCGATCGGCATCCTTTTCGGGCTTGCTGATCTCGTTGTTCAGATCGATCCGGGCAAGATTGAACTCGCCAATCTGCTGCTGCAGCTCCTCGTCCGCATCGTTCATCTGCCGAGCGTTCTCCAGCACGAGATAGCGCTGATCCTTCTGGAGTTCCAGTGCAAGTGCTCTGACCTGATCAATAATATCCATTTTTGTACTCCTTTATTTTTTGTGATGTATTTCGTTATGCCAATCCGGATTCGCCGCAAAGCTCGCCGGAAAGGTAAATACCTTTACTGCCTGTAATCCGCACCGTGGCAAAACTGCCGATCAGGGACGGATCGCCGCAAAACTCAACGACAAGATTGTTGTCGAGTCTGCCGGCAAGCTGTCCTTCGCTGCGGGCGGCGGATTCTACCAAGACTTTGCAGCAGCTGCCGGCAAGAGAAGCCGCTTCCTCCCGCGCGATCTCATCCTGAATCTTGATGAGACGGTTGATGCGCTCCGCCTTGACCTTATAGGGGGTCTCATCCTTCATCAACGCTGCACGGGTGCCGCTGCGTTTTGAGAAGATGAAGGTGAACAGTTGGACATACCGCACCCGGCGCACCAGTGCAACGGTCTGCTCAAAGTCCTCCTCAGTTTCCCCGGGAAATCCGACGATAATATCGCTGGAGAAGGTCATCTGTGGAATTGTCTTACGGGCGTAATCGATCAGCCCCAGATACTGCGCCGTGTCATATTTCCGATTCATCTGGACAAGGATCCGATCCGAGCCGCTCTGCACCGGCAGATGCAGATTCTTGCAGATCTTTTCGTGGGACGCAATGGTATCGATCAGCTTTCGGCTGGCATCCTTGGGATGGCTGGTCATGAACCGGATGCGAAAATCCCCCTCCTGCTCTGCGAGCAGTGCGAGAAGATCCGCAAAGTCCATCTTGCGCTCAAGGCCCTTGCCGTAGCTGTTGACATTCTGACCCAATAGGGTGATTTCCTTATAGCCGCTTTGCACGAGAGAGCGAAACTCGGTGAGGATATCCTCCGGCTTGCGGCTGCGCTCCCGTCCGCGGACAAACGGCACAATGCAGTAGGAACAAAAGTTGTCACAGCCATACATAATCGGCAGCCATGCCTTAAAATTGCTGTCCCGATGAATGGGCAGATTCTCGACGATGTCATACCGCTCCACCGGTTCCATCAGAACGCGGCGCTTGACCCGAATCCGCTGTGCAAGCAGAGAGGGCAACTTTTCAATCGCGTTGACACCAAAGACCACATCCACATAGGGAAAGCTCTGCTTGAGCTTATCGACAACCTCTTTCTGCTGTACCATGCATCCGCCAATCGCAATCAGCATTTTGGGGTTGGTATTTTTGAGCGCTTTCAATGCGCCGATATTGCCGTATACCCTCTGCTGGGCGTGTTCCCGCACTGCACAGGTGTTAAAGACAACAAGATCTGCCTGCTGTACCTGATCGGTCAGATTATATCCTGCCTGAAGCAAAACTCCCTTGATCTTTTCGCCATCGTTCACATTCTGCTGGCAGCCGAAGGAGTGCACATAGGCCGCGGGCGGATGATCATAGTAGTTCGCAATCTCATCGATAACTCGATCCTGCTCGACAAAATCCTGATATTGCAATGCTGCACCTCCCGTTTTCTGCTTTTGCCGTTTGTCGGCGAAAGCATCTTTATATTATACACTTTTTTCGCTGCTCGGGCAACCGTCACTATTTGCCGGCTTTTGCCGCAGTCAACAGCGGTTTGAGGTACTTTCCGGTATAGCTCTTCGGATTCTCCGCCACCTCTTCCGGAGTGCCGACGGCAACAATCTCTCCGCCGCCGTCTCCCCCTTCGGGTCCGAGGTCAATGATGTGATCGCAGACCTTAATGATATCGAGGTTGTGCTCGATGATAATGACGGTATTTCCGCCATCCACCAACTTTTGCAGGACCTTGATCAGTTTGTGCACATCGGCGGTGTGCAGGCCGGTGGTCGGCTCATCCAGAATATACACTGTTCTGCCGGTGCTCACCTTCGCGAGCTCGAGAGCGAGCTTGACCCGCTGTGCCTCGCCGCCGGAGAGGGTGGTTGCGCTCTGCCCCAGCTTGATATAGCCGAGACCAACATCAACGAGAGTCTGGATCTTGCGGCGGATACGGGGAATGTTCTCGAAGAAGGCCACCGCCTCCTCGGCCGTCATATCCAATACATCATAGATGTTTTTGTCCTTGTAACGCACTTCCAGCGTCTCGCGGTTGTACCGCTTGCCCTTGCAGACCTCACAGGGGACATAAATATCCGGCAGGAAATGCATCTCGATCTTGATGATGCCGTCCCCCTCGCAGGCCTCGCAGCGTCCGCCTTTGACATTAAAGGAAAAACGTCCTGCATTGTAACCGCGCATCTTGGCGTCGGTCGTCTGGGCAAAGAGATTGCGGATATCGGTGAAGACACCGGTATAGGTCGCGGGGTTGGAGCGCGGGGTTCTGCCGATCGGGGACTGGTCGATCCCAATCACCTTGTCGATCTGGTCCAGTCCCTCAAGCGCCTCAAACCGGCCGGGCCGCAGCTTTGCGCCGTTGAGTTCGGCGGCGAGCTTTTTGTAGAGAATATCATTGACAAGGCTGGACTTTCCGCTGCCGGAGACGCCGGTTACACAGGTCATCACCCCGAGAGGGAAATCCACCGTGATATTCTTGAGGTTGTTCTGGCTCGCCTTGACGACTCGCAGAAATTGCCCATTCCCCTTGCGCCGCTCTTTGGGGACCTCAATCTTCTTCTTGCCGGACAGATACTGCCCGGTGATTGACCGCGGCTCCGCCATGCTCCGATCCACGGCGCCGCAGGCAACCAACGCGCCGCCGCGGCCGCCCGCGCCCGGGCCAATATCCACGATATAGTCCGCCGCCCGCATCGTGTCCTCGTCATGCTCGACCACAATCAGGGTATTGCCCAGATCGCGCAGCCGCTTGAGGGTTGCGATCAGCTTATCGTTGTCCCGCTGATGCAGACCGATGCTCGGCTCATCGAGGATATAGAGAACGCCGACCAGATAGGAACCGATCTGGGTTGCAAGCCGGATCCGCTGGCTCTCGCCGCCCGAAAGGGTCTGCGCATTCCGCGCGAGGGTCAGATATTCAAGCCCCACGCTCTGTAGGAATCCAAGCCGTTCCCGGATCTCCTTGAGGACCCGGTCACCGATCATGTGCTCGCGCTCGGTCAGCTCGATCTGGTTGAGGAACTCCAGTTCCTCCTTAACCGATCGACTGGTAAATTCGCTGATATTGATCCCGCCGACGGTCACGGCGAGGGAGGTCTTCTTCAGCCGCTTGCCGTGGCAGGTCGGACACTCCACCCCGGTCATAAAGCCGGCAATCTCATCCTTCATCCACTCGCTGTTGGTCTCCCGGAACCGGCGCTCGAGGTTGTTGACGATCCCCTCAAAATCAGTGGTATATTTTCCCGTCCCATTGTCCGTCTCCCGGTAAAGGGTCAGCTTTTCCCCGTTTGTGCCGTAGAGCAGCGCTTGGACCGCTTCCTTGGACATCTTTTTGATGGGGGTGTCCAGATCAAACCCGTACCGCTTACCAAGGCCTTTATAGTACATCTCGCTGATCGAACCCGGCGCATAGTACCAGCCGCTCGCTTTGATGGCGCCCTGACGGATTGAGAGATTCTTATTCGGCAGAATCAGCTCGGGATCCACCCGCATAAAGGTGCCAAGGCCGGTGCAGGTCTCGCAGGCGCCGAACGGGTTGTTAAAGCTGAACATCCGCGGGGTCAGCTCCTCCACCGAGACCCCATGGTCCGGACAGGCGTAATTCTGGGAGAAGGTCATCTCCTCCCCACCGATCACATCAATGGTCACAATGCTGCCGGGCAGCCCGAGCGCCGTCCCCAGTCAGTGGGCCAGACGGCTGCGGACATCCTCGTTGATGACCAGCCGGTCCACCACGATCTCGATGGTGTGCTTGATGTTCTTTTCCAGCTTGATCTCCTCGTCGAGATCATAGAGATTCCCGTCAACCCGCACCCGGGCAAATCCGCTGCGGGCCGCGGCGTCAAATTCCTTGACATGAGTTCCCTTGCGCCCGCGAACCACCGGGGCGAGCACCTGAAAGCGGGTCCCCTCCGGCAGCTTGAGGATGGCATCCACCATCTGGTCCACCGTCTGCTGGTGGATCTCCCGCCCACAGACCGGGCAGTGCGGGATGCCGATCCGGGCGTATAGCAGGCGCAGATAGTCATAGATCTCGGTGACGGTGCCCACCGTTGACCGGGGATTGCGGGAGGTGGTCTTTTGGTCGATCGAAATTGCGGGCGAAAGCCCCTCAATCGAATCGACATCGGGTTTATCCATCTGGCCGAGGAACTGGCGCGCATAGCTGGAAAGACTCTCGACATACCTGCGCTGCCCATCCGCGTAGATGGTGTCAAAGGCGAGACTGGATTTGCCGCTGCCGGAAAGGCCGGTCATGACGATCAGCTTGTCCCGCGGCAATTCCAGATCAATATTCTTTAGATTGTGCTCCCTCGCACCTTTGATGATAATTTTATCTTTGCTCAACGTTATTTGCCCTTTCTCAGTTTTTCGATGCGGTCACGCAGGAAAGCAGCCTGTTCGAATTCCAAAATCTTGGCCGCTTCTTTCATCTCTCTGGTCAGCCGCTCGATCAGCTTCTCCTTCTCTACCTTGCTCATCCGTTTGCGGCCCGGCTCTTCTTCCTCGGTCGAGGAGATGCCGATGGTATCCCGAATCTCCTTTTTGATTGTGGTCGGGGTGATGCCGTGTTCCTCGTTGTACTTCATCTGGATGCTGCGCCGGCGCTCGGTCTCCATCAACGCCTGCTCCATGCTGGGCGTCACGGTGTCCGCGTACATGATGACCATCCCCTGCGCATTGCGGGCAGCACGGCCGATGGTCTGGATCAAGCTGGTCTCACTGCGCAAAAAGCCCTCTTTGTCCGCATCAAGGATCGCAACCAGTGTCACCTCAGGAATATCAAGCCCCTCGCGCAACAGGTTGATGCCGACGATGACGTCGATCGCACCGGTGCGCAGATCCTTGATGAGCTCCATCCGCTCAAAGGTGTCCACCTCATGGTGCATATACTTGACCTTGACGCCGTGCTCTGAGAGGAAGTCGGTCAGGTCCTCCGCCATCTTCTTGGTCAGGGTTGTGATCAGCGTCCGCTCTCCCCGCTCGACCCGCGCGTTGATCTCTCCCAGCAGATCCTCGATCTGCCCCTCTACCGGCTTGACCACAACCTGCGGGTCCAAAAGTCCGGTCGGCCGGATGATCTGCTCCGCGATCTGGACCGAATGCTCCCGCTCATACGGGCCCGGCGTAGCGCTGACATAGATGATCTGATTGAGTTTGCTCTGCACCTCATCAAAGGTCAGCGGCCGGTTGTCATACGCGGACGGGAGACGGAAGCCGTAATCCACGAGGCTCTTTTTCCGCGCGTGATCCCCGCCATACATCGCCCGCAGCTGGGGCAGCATGACATGGCTCTCATCCACAAAGAGCAGATAATCCTTCGGGAAATAGTCCAGCAGTGTACAGGGCACACTGCCCGGTGCGCGGCGGGAGAGCACGCGGGAATAGTTTTCAATCCCCTTGCAGGTGCCCACCTCCTGCAGCATCTCAATATCATACATGGTCCGCTGGGCAATCCGCTGCGCCTCAATCAGCTTCCCCTGCTCTGTAAAGGCTTTTACCTGTTCAGACATTTCGTTCTGAATATCCCGGATTGCCTCCTGCATCTTCTCTTTGGGGACAATGTAGTGGCTTGCGGGAAAGATGGCAACGTGTTTGACAACTGCGCGCCGCTCACCGGTGAGGGCGGTCACCTCACTGATCCGGTCAATCTCGTCTCCGAAAAACTCCACCCGGATGGCAACGTCATCCGCGTAGGCCAGATTAATCTCCACGATATCCCCGCGCACCCGGAATTTGTTGCGGGTAAAATTGATGTCGTTCCGCTCATACTGCAGGTCAACCAGTCGACTGAGCAGCTCGTCCCGCTTCATCTGCATACCCGGGCGCAGCGAAATCACCATGCTGCGGTAATCGATCGGGTCGCCCAGCGAGTAGATGCAGGAGACACTGGCGACGATGATGACGTCTCGCCGCTCCGAGAGCGCCGCAGTGGCGGAGTGCCGCAGCCGGTCGATCTCCTCATTGATCGCGCTGTCCTTTTCGATATAGGTATCGGTCGAGGGGATGTATGCCTCCGGCTGATAATAATCGTAGTAAGAGACAAAATACTCCACTGCATTTTCCGGGAAAAACTCCCGAAACTCGGTACACAGCTGGGCCGCAAGCGTCTTGTTGTGCGCCAGTACCAGTGTCGGCCGATTTAAATTTTGGATAATATTCGCCATTGTGAAGGTCTTTCCGCTGCCGGTAACCCCCAACATGGTCTGTTCGCGATACCCTTTCAGCACCCCATCTGTCAGCTTGGCAATCGCCTGCGGCTGATCTCCGGTCGGCTGATAAGGGGCAACCAATTTAAAATGCTCCATAGGAATGATAACCTCAACTAGAAGTTTTATTCGATTCGAAGCGTCGACAGCATACCGCTGTCCGCCATCGAGACATAGTCCCCATCCGCAACGATGATATGATCCAGCAGCTGCACATTGATCAGGTGCAGCGCGCGGGCAATCTTTTCGGTGACGATCTTGTCCCCGGCAGAGGGCAATGCCAGCCCGCCGGGATGGTTGTGGGAGAGAATGACGCCGGTTGCGTTCATTGCAACAACCTCCGCTACAACCTTTTTCACCGTGATCGGCGCAGCGTTGACTGTGCCTTCAAATAATTTGGCACAGCGCAGCACCTTGCGCTTGTCGTCGAGCAAGATCAGATACACCTCTTCGTTGCTCGCGCCCATAAATTTAGGGACAAGATACTGTCCCGCAGCCTCGGTGGAATTCAAAATTACGCCGCGGGCAGCCTTGTCGTCTGCGTAATATCCTGCACAGGCGGCAACAAGTTTAATCAGACAGGCGGACTGCGCACCAATCCCCTCTACCTGACACAAGGCATCATATGGTGCATTCAGCACGCCGGAAAAGCTGCCAAAGCGTTCGAGCAGCCGATGCGCAATTTCATTCGTATCGCATCTTTTATGACTGAAAAAGAGCAGCAATTCCAGTACATTGACCGGCTCAAACCCAGACAGCCCCTGTGTGAGAAAACGATTGCGGAGCCGTTCACGGTGCCCGTCATGCATTCCCAAATTGACACCCCCTGCAAACTGTCCTATACTTATATCCAAAGCTGTAAAACCCTGATATTGGGTTTTACGCCTCACAGTTCCCAAAAGCGCATACCTGTTATATTATACACGAAAAACGTCTCGGTTAAAAGAGAAACCGACAGTTTTCACCTTGGAATAAATCAGCTGCCGCAGCGGAAAACGCATACATGCCCGCCGGCATAGAGAATCCGTCTCTGGAGGGAATTATAGATGAAAAGTTTTACTGCGCACAGCGGCGACGCCGGGATGCGGTTGTCCCGGTTTGTGGCAAAAGTTACCACCGGGCTGCCTGTTTCACTGCTGCATAAGAGTTTCCGCAATCGGCGAATCAAGGTCAATGGACATCGAGCGGCAGAGGATTACCGCATTGCCGAAGGAGATCTCATTGAACTCTATCTGAATGATGAGTTCTTTCCGGCGGCACCTGCCAAATCGGAGAAGAAAAAGCCCTCACGCCTGCAGATTGTATATGAGGATGCATCTATCGCGCTCCTCTATAAACCGGTACATATCCTGTGCCACTCTGACCGCACAGGGGATGCCAATCTGGTGGATTGGTTTGTCGACTATTTGAAAGAAAAAGGAGAATATCTTCCCACCGGGGGAACGCCGTTTCGTCCCGCACTCTGCAATCGTCTGGATCGAGGAACCGAGGGCATTATCCTCGCTGCAAAAACCTACACCGCACTGCGGGATGGTACGGCTCTTGTCCGAGAGGATCTCCTGCACAAAAAATACCTCTGTGTGGCTAAAGGCGTCCCGCCGGAGGGAATCCAAACCGCGTATCTTTATAAGGATGAAGCCAAAAATCGAGTCAGAATTTTCCGGCGGCCTGCCGAAGGCCGCAAAGAGATTGTAACTGGGATCCGTGTTTTGAAAAAAGCGGGCGATCTCTCGCTGTGCGAAATCACTCTTTACACCGGGCGAACCCATCAGATCCGGGCACATCTGGCTTTTCTCGGTTCCCCTCTGTTGGGAGACCGCAAATATGGGGATTCGCAGCTGAATGCACTTTTCCCCAAACAGCATGACCAACTGCTCTGCGCGTTCCAGCTTGGTTTTGACCCAGAGATCCCAGAGGAAAATACCCTGAATTATCTTTCAGGACAAAAATTTTCACTTAACCGGTGCGGGGTACTCTCCTTTTGGGAAACTTTTTCCTCAAAAAACGGGTAAAGCTGCGGCAGTTTGAGTGACATATCGGCAAAAAAAGATCCCGTGCATCCGCCCTTTTATGGGTGTGCGGGGGATCTTTTTTCATATCACAAAAACTCAGCCGTTTTTCTTTGCCTGATCGAGTTCGTAGAGCTTTTTAATGGCCTCGCAGCCCAGCAGCGAGAGGGTTTTGATGTTCTCTTCGCTGTGATCGAGCGCCTTCTCCGGCTCGTAATTGCCCTCTTCCTCCTGAGAGCCGATGATGTTGTCCAGCGTGACGGCCATCGCACCGCCGCGCAGGCCCCAGATGCGGGTGAGCACCAATACGATACTGGTCTCCATCTCGCCGCCCATGACGTTCAGCCGCTTGAGATCCTTATAAAATTCCTTCCAGCGGGACTGCCAGAAACCATTGAAGGAGCTGCCGGGTTCCGGATAGTTGGCATAGAAGGTATCCTGCGTGCGGGTGGTGCCGACATAATAAGTCTTGTTCAGCCCCTTTGCGGCATCGATGCAGGCCTGTACAACCTCATGGTTTGCAACCGCCGGGAACGGGCCGGGTGCATAGTGATAAGAGGTGCCGTCATACCGGCAGGCAGAGTCGAAGATTTGGATGTCACCGGGATGGATGTAGTCCTGAAAGGTGCCGCAGGTACCAATCCGGATGAAATTCTTGACCCCACAGCGGGCGAGCTCTTCCATTGCAATCGCAGTCGAGGGGCAGCCCATGCCGGTGCTGGTGCAGGAGATGGGGACACCCTTGTAAACGCCTGTATAGGTAACATGTTCTCTGCTGTCGGCGACAAAGTGTGCCTCATCCCAGAAGCTTGCCACAATGGGAACCCGTTTGGGGTCCCCGGGCAGGAGGACATAAGGCGCCACATCTCCTTCTTTGATCTTCAAATGATACTGCAAAGACATTACTTTTCCTCCTTTAAACTCATAAAGGCGGACTGTGAAAGTCCGCCATTTTTGAAGATGTAAGATCTTTTACAAACATCTTTACATTTTCTATCATATCCCCCACAGTGTAATTTGTAAAGACTTTTTTCTTGCGTTTTTACCTTTTTTATAATTTCTGTTTTAATATTAAACGGGATAAAAAATGCCCGAGTTACAAAACTCGGGCACAATCAATTCTTTCAAATTAGCCTAGATCCAACGGGAAAGTGTAAGTCTCACCGGTCTCGCCGTTATCAAAGGCCTCTTCAAACAGGATCGAGACATCCTCACTGCCGGAAGCGATCTCATAGACATAGGTGTAGGTGGCCTCTTCACCCGGCTCAAGATCATACTCAATCGGCGCCATCTCATCATTGAACGCCTCCATCGGGAGAGCGCCGGCATCGCCATATTTTGCCTGAAAATCTGTATCGAACATTGTGATTGTCTGATCCATCGTATTGGTCACGCTGATCTCGACCTTCAGGAAGACGCCGCCCTCTGTCGGGGCTTTGCCTTCATACTCGTCCACCAATTCCGCGCTGACAATATGCGCATCGAAAAAGGCGGTTTTGAGCTCATTGACAACTACCTCAGAGGAGGAAGAGGAGTCTTCCACCATGGATGAAGCCTCAGAGGAAGAGTCCCCCGCGGGCGCCGAGGAGGAAGTCGGATTTCCGCCGCAGCCGGCCATCAGGCCAACCAACAGAATGAGGCAGCTGAGCAGAGAAAGGATCTTTGTCATCTTCATGTTGCTTTCCTCTCTTTCCTATTTTGAAAAAACCAAATAATTCCAGATGAATTGCTGTAATTATCATAACACAGATAGCTATCTATATGCAAACACAGATTTATTGTTATTTGTGACATGTTTTGTGACTTTTTGGAGAGTAGCCGGATGTTCAGCGGCGCAGATTGCCGCGATGGCCAGCAAGGTGAAAACCGGCAGCCCCAACTCATCTGCTGCTCCCTTTGCCGTGTCCAGTGCCTTTCAGCCGCCAATTCCCAGTCGAATCTGAACTCCTACTTCTTTTTCCCTCTTTGCGCAGGAATGGATCGCCGCATAGGTACATTTTCCTCCATACCAAACTGCATCAAACACATTCCTCTTTATCCAAACAGACTGATCTGGCTGCTTTTGGGCAGATCTTGGAAAACACCGGCCGCATCCAGCGAATCAATGACCGCGGAGGAAACACCCGCCGCCGACTGAAATTCCTCCACAGACAAAAAGCTCTCGTTCTCTTTGCAGGCCTGCTCCATTGCAACCGCCGCGGATTCGCCGATTCCCTTCATCGAGAGAAAGGGCAGACGAATCTTCCCGTCTTCCACGACATATCGCTTTGCCTCGGACTTGCCCAGCTCGATGGGCAAAAACTCGTACCCGCGGGCCAGCATCTCGCTGACCATTTGAAGGCTGGTCAAGATATCCTCATCCTTGGCATTTTTGTTTTCTTTCAGCCGGGCAGTGACATCCTTGAGATGCTGGGAAGCAATTCGCTTGCCTCCTACCGCTGCCTCATAGTCAATATCCTCACCGCGCACGGTAAAATAGGTGGCGTAGAACTCCAACGGGTGATAGACCTTGAACCACATCAGCCGGATTGCCGCAATCAGATAGGCCACGGCGTGTGCCTTCGGGAACATATATTTGATCTTCTTGCAGCTCTCGAGATACCATTCCGGGACATCATGCTCCCGCAGCATCTCTTCGGTACCCTCCGGGAAACCATTTTTTGCGACCTTGCCCTTTCGGGTCAGCTCCATGATGGTGAATGCCTGCTTTGGCTCCACTCCCTTGTGGAGCAGATAGGTCATGATGCTGTCACGGGTGCCGATTACCTCCGAAATCGTACAGGTCCCATCCTTAATCAGATCCTGTGCATTCCCGTTCCAGACGTCAGTACCGTGGGAAAGGCCAGAAATCTGGATCAGGTCGGAAAAGCTCTTGGGCTGTGCCTCAATCAGCATCTGGCGCACAAAATTGGTGCCCAGCTCCGGGATGCCGAAGGTGCCGGTCTCGCTGCCGATGTCCTCCGGCTTGATCCCCAGTGCCTCGGT